>JBKJLP010000296.1:0-5916 GCA_046596735.1 Mycobacteriales bacterium
GCGAGATCAGAGACCGCCATCACTAGGTGGTCGACCCGTGTTGCCATCTGTTCTTTTTACACCCGGCCAACGCCGTAGCGCTCAGCGTCCTCACCGTCGCCTGGAGGCGCTCTAGCCGAACAGTGGGTAGCCGGATAGCCCCTCGTGGACAACGTGCTTCCGCTGGAAGCGACGTGGAACAAATAGCCTGCTGTCCCCAACGGGCAGCCGTCACCCCCCGCAAGCTGAGTGACCCGCGTGGCTTAGTCGCAACCCTCGCCGTTGTAGTCCACGTCAGCCACACGGCCATTCTTGTCGCCTGTTGTGGACGTCCAGGTCAAGTACCGAGCCCGGTCGGTGTGCACGATGAACCAGGTGGTGTTCGCTCCTTCTTGGGGCACCGAGCCTTGTGCGCCTGGCACGTTGGCCAGCACTTTGCGAATCTTGTCGCCCGCGCTGACGTCGTAGGGCAGCCGCCAGCGATAGCGGCTGACTCCACGCTCGACGTTCCATCCGGTCAAAAGAACCGGGCCGCTCGCGGAGTCGCTGAGGTTCACGGTCAGCGTGTCCCAGGTCAGGAAGCGACCTGATTCGCCGTAGCAACCGGGGAGTGGACGCGTGCTTGTGGGCTTCCCGAGCGCGGCGCGTAGCCGCCGTTCCGCCTCTGTGGCCGGTGTCCCGATACGCACTCCGGCGACGGACGTGGTGTTCACCACCACGCCGGGGGTGGCCGCTGCCGACGTCACCGAAGGGGCGGGGGTGCTGGAAGCGGGCGCGGGTGCACTGGTAAGCGAAGTCGCCGATGCCGCGGGTGAGGTCAGCGGCGATTCACTCGTTGCCTCCCGTGGACCTTCAGACGTACAGGCCGTAACCGCCGCGAGACTCAGTAGTAGCGCGCCAATCTTCACGGCGGCGACCATAGTGCAGCATCGCCTCCGTTAGCCCTTACCGGGAGACAAGGGAGCGATGGCGTATCTGGTCGGCGGATTGCCGGTCACACGTGGAGCCGCCTCGCGGAATCGAACCGCGGACAACCTCATTACGAGTGAGGTGCTCTACCAACTGAGCTAAGGCGGCGGGGCCGCACCCGCAGGCGCAGCACCGCGGACAAGTCTAGGGGATGGCGCTCATCCGGTGCGCAGCGAGAGCGCCATCGCCTCGACGGCCAGCAGCGGCGCGACATTGCCCTCCAAGGCGACCCGACAGGCGAGCACCGCGTCGATGCGACGCAACGTCGACTCCGGCGTCGTCGCGGCCGCGATCTTGGCCGCCTGTTCGCCGAGGTCGACATGCACCAGCTCACTACCGGTGTGCAACTGCAGGGTTAAAACGTCGCGGTAGAAGCCAGTCAGGTCGACCAGGGCCCGGTCCAGGGCGTCGCGGGAGGTGCGCGTGCCACGGCTCTTCTGCCGCTTCTCTAGCTCCTTCAGCGCCCCGGCTCCGCCGCGCGGCGCCGAGCCGGTATAGCCCTTGCCGGTCGCGCCGCCACCGAGGGCGGTCGACAGCGACTCGCGCTCCTGCACGTCGCGATCCTGGGTCAGCCGTACGGCCTCTTCCTGCGCGGCGTCGACCAGCGCTTTGGCGGCCTCGAGCGCCGAACCCACGCCGTGCAGAGAGCGGGGCAGGGCCAGCACGTCGTGCCGTTCCTGCCGCGCGTCTTCGTACAACGCCAGCCGACGGGACCGACCGATGTGCCCCTGACCGGCCCGCGCGGCAAACGCTGCCATCGCGGGGTCGACCCCGTCACGCCGAATGAGAACCTCAGCCACCGCGTCGGGCGGCGGCGTACGCAACGGCAGCAGCCGGCAGCGCGAGCGAACCGTGGGCAGCAGGTCTTCGGCGCTCGGCGCACAGAGCAAGAACACGCAGTGCGGGTGCGGCTCCTCCAAAGCCTTGAGTAGCGCATTGGTGGCCTCGTCAGTCATCCGATCGGCGTCCTCGACCAGGACGACCTGCCAGCGTCCGCGCGTCGGTGCTCGCGACGCCCGCACGATCAATTCGCGGGCCTCCTCCACCTTGAGGTGCAGCTCGTCCGACGCTGGCGACGCGACGTCGGGGTGGGTTCCGGCAAGCACCTGGTGGCAGTCGGTGCAGTGACCGCAGCCACCGTCCTTGCACTGCAGCGCGGCTGCAAATCCGCGAGCCGCGACCGAACGGCCCGACCCGGGTGGTCCGGTCAGCAGCCAGGCATGGGTCATGCCCTGGCCGGCTACTGCAGCCTGCAGCTGGTCAACCACCGGTCCCTGGCCAACCAGATCGTCGAAGACGCTCACGCGATCAGTGTCGGTGCATCGTCGGACGCGCGCGCTGGTAGGCGCGAGGACAGGCGCGTACGGATCGCGGCCTGGACCTCCTCGACCGGGTCGGTGGCGGAGATGACGGCATAGCGCTGCGGAGCCTGGGTCGCCAAGGACAGGAAGCCAGCGCGTACGCGCTGGTGGAATCCGAGCGACTCCTGCTCGATCCGGTCGGGGGCGCCGGGCACCCGCCCGAGCCCGACCGACGGGTCGAGGTCGAGCAGCACGGTGAGGTCGGGGACGAGCCCCTCCGTCGCCCACCGCGACAGGCGGCGCACGTCCTCGGTCTCGAGCTCTCGTCCGGCGCCCTGGTAGGCCAGCGAGCTGTCGACGTAGCGGTCGGTGATGACGACCGCTCCCCGTCGCAGCGCCGGCAGAATGACGCTGGTGACGTGCTGCGCCCGATCGGCGGCGTAGAGCAGCGCCTCGCTCCGGGGCGCCAGCCCGTCGTTGGCAGGATCCAACAAAACGCTGCGAATGCTGGCGCCTATCGCGGTCGCCCCTGGTTCGCGGGTCAGCACCACGTCATAGCCCTGACCCGTCAACCACTGCTCGAGCAGCCGACCCTGGGTGGACTTGCCCGCACCCTCGCCGCCCTCCAGGGCCAGGAAATACCCCCGGTGCTCAGGGCCGTTGTCGCGGCTCCGGAACATCGCGGCGACGTCACGACGCAGCGGGATGCCGCGCCGGTCATCCATCTGCCGGAAGGACACGACGCCCACCGTCATCGCAAGGAGTCCGCCGACGGACAAGGTGACGGCAACGCCGTTAATGCTGATCGTCGCTCCGCCGACGTTGAGGACGTGCGTACCAATCGAGCCGGAGATGAAAGGCGTCGTCCCCGTCACCAGTAGTAGGTCGATGCGCATCAACGACTGGACCAGCCCGAACGTGCGGCCGCGCAGTTCGTCGTCGACCTCACCGCCGAGCAGCGTCAATCCGATGACGTACGCCAGACCGGCGAAGGAGCCGACCAGCAGCGTCGCCACCGTGGCAAGAAAGAGGTTGGGCACCACCGACATGAAGGTCAGCGCGGCGCCGGCGCCGACGATCGAGGGTCCGAAGACGCGGCGGCGAGACAGGTCGCCGATGAGCTTGGGGCCGAGGGCCACGCCTCCGGCGATGCCCAGGAAGATGCAGCCGAACAACAGCCCGTAGGCGGCGTCGCCGCCACCGAGGATCGCCGCGAACAACTTGCCCTGCGCGATGATCGCGCCACCCGCAGCTAGCGCTCCGAGCATGCCGACGAGCAGACCGCGCGCGAGTGGCTCACCGCGCATGAAGGCAACGCCCTCACGCAAGCTGGCGAGGATGCTGGGCGCGTCAGGGTTGTCGGCGTTGTGTCGCTCGCCGCCCTTGGGGCTGGGGATGTCCAGGCGCAAGATGGTCAGCGCCGAGAACAGGAAGGTCGCGGCGTTGACGTAGAGCGCAAGGTCCACCGGGCGGGTGGAGAAGAACTCGAAGCCGCTGCCCAGCGCGCGCGACACCAGACCCAGCCCGGCAAAGACCGCCGCGGCGACGGGCGCCGTGCCGTACGTGGCCACGAGCGAGAGTTGGTTGGCGCTCTCGAGTTGGTCGCGCGGCACAAGGTTGGGGACCGAGGCCTCCTTGGCCGGGATCCAAAACAGGCTGAGCGACTCGATGAAGAAGGACGCGGCCAGCAGATAGGCCAGCGAGTGCGACAGCGGGATCGACAGGAACAGCGCGAACCGCGCGACGTCGCAGATCACCATCGTGCGGCGGCGATCGAAACGGTCGGCGAAGGCACCCGCCAGCGGTCCGAGCAGCACCGCCGGTAGGAGCCGAAAAACAAGCACGCCGCCGGTGGCGTAGGCCTTGGCGGTGAAGCCCTCGACCAGCTGCGCGGCCAGCGCGGTGGTCGCGAGGAAGCCGAGCCAGTCGCCGAAACTGGACAGCACCAGCGCTGTGTAGAGCTGGCGGAACGGCCGGATCCTCAGGACCCCCCTGGCGCGACCTACCTGAGGGGACTGCGCCAGACCGTCGGCGGTTGCAGGACGGTCCACGCCCGCGAGCCTACGACGCGCCGGAGGCCTTCTTGGGCGCGGCCTTCTTGGCGGCAGCCTTCTTGGGCGCGGCCTTCTTGGCGGCGGCCTTCTTAGCCGGGGCCTTCTTGGCGGCCTTTCGGGTCGTCTTCTTCACGGCCGGGCCGCGGGCCCGCCGCTCCGCCAGCAAGTCCGAGGCCCGCTCGTCGTTGAGCGACTCGAGGTCGTCGCCCTTGCGCAGCGACGCGTTGGTCTCGCCGTCGGTGACGTAGGGCCCGAAGCGCCCTTCCTTGACCACCATCAGGTTGCCGCTGACCGGGTCCTTGCCGAGCTCCTTGAGCGGCGGCTTGGCGACACCACCTCGGCCGCGCGGCTTGGGCTGCGCGAGCAGCTCGAGCGCCTCAGCGAGGGTGACGGTGAGCAGCTGCTCCTCCGACGTCAGCGACCGCGAGTCCTTGCCCTTGCTGATGTAGGGCCCATAGCGGCCGTTGAGCGCGAGGATCTCCTCGCCGTCCTCCGCGTTGCCCAGCGACCGCGGCAGCGTCAGCAGCATGAGCGCCTGCTCAAGGGTGATCGTGTCCAGCGACATCGACGCGAAGAGCGAGCCGGTCGGCGGCTTGTCCTTCGAGCCCTCGGGCAGGACGAGGGAGACGTACGGCCCATAGCGTCCGGCCTTGGCGACGACGTCGTAGCCGGTGCTGGGGTCCGTGCCGAGCATCCGGTCGCCACTGGGAGCCGAGGCCAGCTCGAGGGCAAGCTCCGGGGTCAGCTCGTCGGGCGCGAGGTCCTCGGGCAGCGACGCGCGCAGCTCGCCGACTTGGACGTACGGCCCGTAGCGCCCGACGCGCACGACGACCTCGGCGTCGACAAGATCGGCTCCGTCTGAGACCCGGCCGATGACGATGGAGTTGATGTCGCGCGCGTCGATGTCGTCGAGGTTTTCGCTGACGAGCTTCTTGAGGCCGCCGGCCTGGGCCACTCCGCCAGCCTTGCCCTCGGTCGAGCCGAAGTAGAAGCGGGTGAGCCAGGCGGTGGAGTTTTCGCCGCCCTCGGCGATGTGGTCGAGGTCGTCCTCCATCGACGCGGTGAAGCCGTAGTCGACGAGACGCCCGAAGTGCTGTTCGAGCAGGCCAATGACGGCGAAGGCCAGCCAGGTCGGAACGAGGGCCGAGCCCTTCTTCCAGACGTAACCGCGGTCCTGAACCGTGGTGATGATCGAGGCGTACGTCGACGGCCGACCGATCCCGAGCTCTTCGAGGTGCTTGACCAGCGAGGCCTCGGTGTAACGGGCCGGCGGCGAGGTCGTGTGGCCTTCGGCCTCGAGCCGCTCGACCGAGAGTCCGTCGCCGACGGCGACGTTGGGCAGTCGGCGCTCGGTCGACTCCAGCTCGGCGTCCGGGTCGTCGCTTCCTTCGACGTACGCCCGCAGGAAGCCGGGGAACGTGATGACCTTGCCGCTCGCGGAGAACTCCGCGTCGGTCCCGTCGGCGGTCTGCGCACCGAGCTTGATGTTGGCGCTGACGCCGCGAGCGTCCGCCATCTGCGAGGCAACGGTGCGCTGCCAGATCAGCTCGTAGAGCCGCATCTCGTCGCCGGACAGCTCGCGGGCCAGCTCTCCCGGCGTACGGAAGACATCA
>JBKJLP010000028.1:0-4352 GCA_046596735.1 Mycobacteriales bacterium
GCCGTCTCCGGAGTGATGAGGGCGATCACGGTCTGCAGGGCGTCCATGCGACGCGTGATCGTCCCGCCAGAGGAAAGGAGCGCAGCCTCGACCTGACCGAGCTGCCCGGACTCCGCACGGATGACGGTCAGGACAGGCGTAGCGCCGCTGGCGCGCTGCGCGGGCGCCGCCATCGCCGCGCCCGCCGTGGGTACGAGGGCAGCAGCAGTCGCGGCGAGGATCGCGGTGGCCTTGGCCGCGGTGCGGGTCCAGCTCGAGCCGCGCGTCGGCGCTTGAGCCGCACGCGTCCAGCTCGAACCGCGCGTCGGCGCTGGGACCACACGGGTCCAACTCGAACCGCGAGCGGTTCGAGCGGTCTCTGCGCGGTGCTTCACAGGGTTCCTCACGCGGGACGACGGATATCTCCCGCACACCATCGCCTAGTCCTCGTTGATCAGATAGGACCATGCGCAGTCATTTAAACTGACCCAAAAGGACTAGTTACCGGCCAGGGGTACTCAGGACATGAGTCCCAGGCCGCCGTCGACCACGACGACCTCGCCGGTGACATAGGTGGAGCGCACCAGCCCAAGAACGACCTCCGCGACATCCCCCGGGGTCGCCGAGCGGCGCAAAGGAGCCATGGCTTGCACGAGGCCACGGATCTCTGTCCAGTCCTCCGTCCAGGGGGTATCGACCAAGCCCGGAGCCACCGCGTTGACCCGGATGTGCGGGCCGAGTGCTTTAGCCAGCAGTCGAGTCTGGTGGTTGAGCGCTGCCTTACTGGCGGCGTACGGGATGGAGGAGCCGGTGGGGCGCACGCCGGCCAGTGAGGAAACGTTGACGACGCAGCCGGGTGCCGCCGCGCGCAGCGCCTGCTCCGCGGCGGTCACCAGGACGAACGGCGCGATCACGTTGACGTCGTACAGGCGACGCCAGACGTCGGCGGTGGCCGATCCCAGGTCACCGTGGGGGATGACCTCGGTGGTCCCGGCATTGTTGACCAGCACGTCCAGGCGGCCGTACCGCTCGAGGACGCGGGCGATCAGGTTCTGCGCTGCTGCTTCGTCACCGAGGTCAGCCTGTTCGTACGCCCCGTCGATCTCCTCAGCGAGCGCCTCGCCTGCCTCAACAGAGGTGCGCGAGTTGATGACGACCGCGTAGCCGTCCGCAGCAAGGCGACGGGCGACCTCAGCGCCGATGCCTGACGACGATCCGGTGACGAGGGCGACGGGGCGGGTCTCAACAGGCATGCCGCGGACCGTACCGGGAGGATGGGGGGATGACCGAAGCACTCCTGCTCGTCTCGTTCGGCGGCCCCGAGGGTCCGGACGAGGTTGTCCCGTTCCTGGAGAACGTCACGAGGGGCCGCGGCATCCCGGCCGAGCGCTTGGCCGAGGTGGGCCGCCACTACCTCGACGTCTTCGACGGCGTCTCACCGCTCAACCAGCAGTGTCGCGACCTGGTAGCCGCGTTGGAGTCTGCGCAGGACCTACCGGTCTATTGGGGCAACCGCAACTGGGCGCCCTACCTGGCGGACACGCTCGCCGCGATGCGCGATGACGGTGTGGACCACGCCTACACGGTGCTCACCAGCTGCTTTCCGTCCTACAGCGGATGTCGGCAGTACCGCGAGGACCTGGCCGATGCGCAGCTCCACGGCGCGCCGCGCCTCACCCGGACCCGGCACTACTACGCCGAGCCGGGCTTTGTCCGGACCATGGCCAGGCACGTGAGCAACCAGCTCGGCGGGCTCACCGCCCCCCACCTCGTCTTCACCGCGCATTCGATCCCGCAGGCCGCAGCGGACTCGAGCGGCCCGGACGGCGGTGCCTACGTGGCAGCACTGCAGACCTGTGCGGCGCTGGTCGTCGCCGCGCTGGAGCAGCCACTGGCGTGGGATCTGGTGTTCCAGTCGCGCAGCGGGGCGCCCCAGGTGCCGTGGCTCGAGCCTGACGTCGGCGACCACCTCGAGGCGCTCTACGCGCAGGGGGAGCGGGAGGTCGTACTCGTGCCGATCGGCTTCACCAGCGATCACGTGGAGGTCGTCTACGACCTGGACGTCCAAGCCCGGGATCGCGTCGCGCCGTTGGCTGACCTTGTGCTCCGGCGAGCCGCCACCGTCGGCACGGACCCGGAGTTCGTGGCGATGCTCGTTGACCTGGTCGCCGAGCGCCGCGCGGGCATGGAGGCCGCGTCCCACGGCGCGATCGCGACTCATGACAGCTGCCCCGCGCGGTGCTGCCCCCAGCCGAGGCGACCGGGCCGCCCCGGCTAGCCGTCGAGCGCGTCCGCCGCTTCGACTTCCTCACGGGTGATCCCCAACAGGAAGAGCACCGCGTCCAGGAAAGGCACGCTGACCGCGGTATCGGCCGCATCGCGGACCACCGGCTTAGCGTTGAACGCGATCCCGAGCCCGGCGACCGCCAGCATGTCCAGGTCGTTGGCCCCGTCACCGATCGCGACGGTCTGCGCGAGCGTCAGCCCCTCCAGCCGGGCGAACTCCTGCAGGGCGGCTGCCTTGCCGGCCCGGTCGACGACGGCACCGACCACGCCGCCGGTGAGGCGCCCGTCGACGACCTCAAGCACGTTGGCCAGCGCGTGGTCCAGGCCCAGCTCGGTCACCAGATCGTCGGTCACCGCGGTGAAGCCGCCGCTGACCACCCCGACCGCGTAGCCCAGTCGCTTGAGCGTGCGCACCAGCGTCCGCGCCCCGGGCGTCAGCTGGACGGCTGCTCGGACCCGGTCAACAGCGTCGTACGGCAGGCCCGCCAGCAGGGCAACGCGCGCCCGCAGGGACGCCTCGAAGTCCAGCTCCCCAGCCATCGCGGCCGCGGTGACCCGAGCGACCTCCTGTGCGCAGCCAGCCTCGGCTGCAAGCATCTCGATGACCTCGCCCTGGACCAGGGTGGAGTCGACGTCGAGGACGACCAGACGGCGGGCACGGCGGTAGAGCGAGGCCTGCTCGACGGCGACGTCCACTCCCTGCTCGACGGCCTCCAGGGCCAGCTCGACCCGCAGCTGACCGGTCACTCCGCCGGCGACGAGGAGTTCGTACGACGTCGCGGGATAGCTGGACAATCGGTGGATGCGCTCGATATTGGCGCCGCACTCGGCCAGCCGCCGGGCAATGCCGGCCAGGGCCTTCGGCGGCAACGGCAGTCCCAGCACCGTGACGTGGTGCCGTACGGCGGACGCCCGGGGCTCGGCCTCGACGAGATCGCGGAACGCCACCTCGACGCCCAACTCACCCGCAGCCGCCGACAGCGCGCTGCGCACCTCCGGATCGACCTCAGCCAGGACGAAGCCGAGCAGCAATCGGCCGTGCAGCACCACCTGCTCGACGTCGGACACCGGGCAGCTGCCCACAGCCTCGAACAGGCCAGCGGTCACCCCAGGGTGATCCGGACCCGTGACCGTGACGAGCAGGCTCATGCGAGCCCGTGGGCGTTGTAAGCCGCGACCCGAGCGCGGCGTACGAGGTGCCCGAGCTGGCGCAACACGCGCTCCCGCTCCGCCGCCTCCTGGGTCGACACAGCGCCGCCGGTGTCGGCGACCGCCAGATGAAGGACGCCGGCCAGCTGCCTTGCTCGAGACAGCACCTCGCGGGCGCGCACCGGATAGCTCGCGGGCAGTTCGTCCTCGTCGATGCCCGGGCGGGCCTGCCGACGCAGATCGTGCAGAGCGCCACCCACCTCGGGCCGCCAGCGGGCGACGTCGAGATCGCGCAAAGTCTCGACGCACTCGGCGATCCCCCGTCGCAGGTCGTGCTCGGCCTCGTGCAAAAACGGTCCGGGATCGTGCAGCGGGACCACCACGTCGTACGCGGTCCACAGCACCGTCGTGACGGTGCCGTCGTACTCCGAACTGTGGGCAGTCACCGTGGGCACCAGACCCGTCCCGGTGCCGTCGGGACGCAGGGCGAGCACCCCCTCCGATGAAGTGATGGCCGCTGCGGTGAAGCCGCCTGGCCCAGGCAGGCCGAGCACGTCGCCCGGGACGGGGAGTACGACGCGAGCCCTCGTGACGCCGTCGGCGCGCAGCCGGCCGACCGCCTGCGCAAGCGGTTGGTCGTCCGCCCCGAGCCCCGTCACGGCGTGCGCGTCATCGAGCGCGCAGGCGCGGGTGAGCAACTCGGGTAGCGAGGCCTCTCCGGCCAGCCAGGCATTGGTCCAGGCCGCCAGCAGCGCGCTGCGCGGTGGAGACATGGCGGCGTTCTGCACGAGCGACGAGCCTACGTGCGCGCCGTGTCGTTGGCGGGCTCGCGCTGCCCGGCCACCTACCGTCCCCAGCATGCGCAGCAGGGATTACGGGCCGAACGTGGTCGCGCCACCTCCGCGAGCCACCGTGGACGTGGTGGACGCCGAACCCGG
>JBKJLP010000313.1:0-4791 GCA_046596735.1 Mycobacteriales bacterium
CACCGACGGAGCCTCCGCGAGCGCAGCCCGCAGCGTGGGTTCGTCCAGGTCGCTCAGCGCTCCCCCGCCGAACAAGGCGGCGCTCGCGGCCTGCACGCGGACAACCTGATCCGCGCCGTGGACGAGCGCTGTCAGTTCGTCGGCGAGGGCGCGTTGCGCGGCCCGCGTGTGCGGGCGCTCACGGACTTCGGCCTCGAGCAGCTCGATCTCCGCCCGGGTGCGGAAGCTGAACACCTTGAGGTAGCCCACCACGTCACGGTCATCGGCGTTGAGCCAGAACTGGAAGAACGCGTAGGGCGTCGTCAGCTCAGGATCAAGCCACACAGTGCCCGTCTCGGTTTTGCCGAACTTGGTCCCGTCGGCCTTAGTGATGAGCGGCGTCGCCAACAGGTGGACCGACGTCCCCTCCGCCCGGCGTACGAGATCCGAGCCAGCAGTGAGGTTGCCCCACTGGTCGCTTCCGCCCGTCTGCAGCGTGCAGCCGTGCCGGCGGTAGAGCTCAAGGAAATCGTTGCCCTGCAAAATCTGGTAGCTGAACTCGGTGTAACTGATGCCCGCCTCGGACTCCAGCCGTGCGCTCACGGCCTCCTTCGCCAGCATCTTGTTGACCCGAAAGTGTCGACCGATGTCGCGCAGCAGGTCGATCGCCGACAGCGGGGCCGTCCAGTCGAGGTTGTTGACCATCTGCGCCGCGGGAACCTGGCCGCCTTGGTCGAACGACAGGTACGGCTCGATCTGAGCGCGAATCCGCTCGACCCAGCCGGCGACAACATCCAGATCGTTGAGTTGGCGCTCTGCTGTGGGCTTGGGGTCTCCGATGAGGCCGGTGGCGCCCCCCACCAGCGCGAGTGGTCGGTGCCCGGCGAGCTGGAGCCGGCGCAGGGTCAGGATCTGTACGAGGTTGCCCACGTGCAGAGAAGGCGCCGTCGGGTCGAACCCGCAGTAAAGGGTCACGGGACCGGCGGCCAGGTGCGCCGCGAGCGCATCGCGATCGGTGGTGAGGGCAAGCAGGCCGCGCCAGTCCAGGTCGGTGAGTACGTCCGACGTGGCGGCGGGATGGATGGTGGTCACCCGCTCGATGGTGCCGCACCGGGCGGCGGGGCGGGGCGTGCCGCGTCGAGCGCGGGGGCATCGAGTTGCTCCCCCGCCCGATCGTCGTACCGGCCAAGGGCGACGTCGACAACGACGCGGCCGCTCGCGGAGGCGTCGTCCCAGACCGTGTCCTGGCCCGCCCACACCGCCATGCCTTCGGTCATCGACGTGCGGACAAGCCCGGGAATCAGGTCGAGGACGACCACCCCGGTTCCCGTCAGCGGTGACGCAAGCGACTGGGTCAGCGCCGTCAGTCCGCGCTTCGACACTGCGTAGCCCGTGTAGGTGCCGGTACGGGTCGCGGCGCGAGCGCGGCTGGTCACGTTGACCACGTGCCCGTGGCCACGGGCGACCATCGCCGGCAGCAGCGCCCGCGTCAGCAGCAAGGGGCCGCGCAGGTTCACCTCCACGACCCGCCAGAGTTCGTCGTGGTCCGATTCCCAGAACGGCACCTCGGCGGATTCGATCTGCGCTGCGTTGTTGACCAGCAGATCGACCGTGCCGAGTTGTTGCTCGATGTGCATGACCACGCGGTCGACCGCAGCGACGTCGGTGACGTCGACAGCGGCCGGGAACGCCGGAACGTCGAACGTTTCCGTCACGTGCTCGGCGAGCGCGCGGACCTCCGAGCCCGTACGGGCGAGGAGCCCCAGCGACATTCCCTCCGCGGCGAGAGCGAGGGCGATCTCGCGACCCAGGCCGCGGCCGGCCCCGCTGACAACCCCGATCCGCCCGCGCAGCCGATCGCTCATGTCGGCGCTCCCGTAGCGCGACGGCGCGTGACGGCCGGCCGATAGATCGACACCGTGGGCTCACCGTCAAGCCAGAACCGCCATGGCGTCGCGGCCCCCGCACCGGCCACACCTACGCGCGGCCCCTTCCGGACGGGGTTCGCGCGGACACGCGGAGCCTCGAGCGAAAGTTCCGAGCCGCCCACGAAGAGATCGAGACCGTTGAATCGGCCGTCCACGCCGAGGGATTTCGTCATCCGCGCAGGGCCACGGGCGAGGTCGCGGTCCGACGAGCCCGGTCGCCGCGTGCGCGCGAGATCAAGGCCGCTGATGACCTCACCGGCACGGAGGAGCACGGCAGCCGGCTCCCCCGCCGGACCGGTGACGACGTTGAGGCACCAGTGCATGCCGTACGTGAAGTAGACGTAAGCCCGCCCCGCCGGACCGAACATCACCGCGTTGCGCGGGGTCTGCCCGCGGAAGGCGTGCGAGCCAGCGTCGTCGGCACCGGCGTATGCCTCGACCTCGGTCAATCGGATCGCGACCGGCCCAGCACGCACCACAGCTCCCAGCAAGGAGGGTGCGAGCTGCTCGACCGGGCCGCTCAGCATCACTCGACGATCGCGTCCGCCCAGTTGCGGTGGGACTGCACCTCGACCTGTAGCACCTGCAGTTGCTCGAGCACGCGGTCAGGCGCGGTGCCGCCGTGGCTGCGTCGCGAAGCAAGCGCTCCTCGTACGTCGAGCACGGTGCGAACGTCCGGGGTGAGGAAAGGCGAGATCTCAGCCAACTCGGCGTCGGAAGCTTCGTGCAGTTCCTTGCCGTTCGCCGTGCACCACACGACCAACTGCCCCACGGCCTCGTGCGCGTCGCGGAACGCCACGCCGTTGAGCACCAGCTTCTCGGCGACGTCGGTAGCCAGGGCAAAACCCTTGGGCGCACTGGCTTCCAGTACGTCCGCGTGGATCGTCATCGTCTGGGTCATGCCCGCCAGAGCGGGCAACACCACGAGCAGGGTTTCCACTGCATCGAACGACGGCTCCTGGGCCTCCTGCATGTCGCGGTCATAGGTCAGCGGCAGGCCTTTGAGCATTGCCAGCACCCCGGCGACATGGCCAATCAGCCGCCCCGCCTTGCCACGCGCCAACTCGGCGATGTCCGGGTTCTTCTTCTGCGGCATGATCGACGACCCGGTCGAGTAGGCGTCGTCGAGGGTGACCCAGCCGAACTCCGTGGTGTTCCACAGGCACACCTCCTCGCCGTAGCGCGAGAGGTGAACGCCGATCAGGGCAGCCACGAACAGGAACTCCGCGACGAAGTCCCGGTCAGAGACCGCGTCCATCGAGTTGGGTGCGGCGGAGCCAAAGCCCAGCTCCTCTGCGGCCGAGATGGGGTCGACCGGCAAACTCGATCCAGCCAGAGCACCCGACCCCAGCGGCGAGACCGAGGCGCGCAAATCCCAGTCCCGCAAGCGATGAACGTCCCGGGCGAACGCCTGCACGTGCGCGAGCAATTGGTGGGCGAACAGCACTGGCTGCGCGTGCTGCAGGTGCGTCATTCCCGGTGCTGGCGTATCCAGGTGTCGCTCCGCCTGCTCGAGCAACGCCTCCTCGAGACCGGCCAACTGGCGGACGACCTCACGGGCGTGGTCACGCAAGTAGAGCCGCAGGTCCGTGGCGACCTGATCATTGCGGGAGCGACCGGCGCGCAACTTGCCGCCGAGGTGACCCAGTCGCTCAATGAGCCCGCGCTCCAGCGCGCCATGGACGTCCTCGTCCTCCATCGTCGGGCGGAAGTCCCCCGACTGGACGCTGTCGCGAAGATCGTCGAGGGCACCGAGCATCCGCTCGAGCTCGTCGGCATCGAGCAGCCCAGCACGATGCAGGACTCGGGCGTGCGCCTTGGACGAGAGCAGGTCGTACGGAGCAAGGCGCCAGTCGAAGTGGACGCTGACCGAGAGCCGCGCCAACGCCTCCGCCGGACCGCCCTCGAATCGCCCGCCCCACAGGCTGGTGTGGCCGGGATGGTGCGGCGCCGTCACGTGCCCAGCCGCAGGTCGCGCTGCGCGGCGATCTTGCTGGGCAGACCCCACAGCTCGACGAAGCCCTTGCCCAGCGACTGGTCGAACGTGTCCTTCTCGTCGTAGGTGGCCAGCGAGAAGTCGTACAGCGAAGCGTCGCTGCGCCGACCCGTGACCGTGCACGTGCCGGCGTGCAGGATGAGGCGGACCTCGCCCGAGACGTTGCGGGAAGCACTCTGCACGAAGGTGTCAAGCGCGCGCTTGAGGGGCGAGAACCACAGGCCGTCATAGACCAGCTCGGCCCAGCGCTGGTCGACCTGCCGCTTAAAACGGGCCAGGTCTCGCTCCATGGTGAGGTTCTCCATCTCCTGGTGCGCGGTGATGAGCACCTGTGCACCCGGGACCTCGTAGATCTCGCGGCTCTTAATGCCGATGAGGCGGTCCTCGACCATGTCGAGCCGTCCCACGCCCTGCGCGCCGGCGCGAGTGTTGAGCTGCTCGATCGCCTGGAGCATCGACACTTTGACGCCGTCGATGGCTACCGGAACCCCGTGCTCGAAGGTCAGCACTAACTCGTCGGGGCCCGGGCTGTTGGTCGGGTCGGAGGTGTAGTCGTAGACGTCCTCGATCGGTCCGTTCCACGGGTCCTCGAGGAACCCGGTCTCGACCGCGCGCCCCCAGACGTTCTGGTCGACGGAGTAAGGCGACTTCTTGCTGACATCGATGGGCAGGCCCTTGGCCTCGGCGAAGGCGATGGCCTTATCGCGGGTCATGCCCGAGTCACGCACGGGGGCCGACACCTTGAGGTCCGGGGCGAGGGCCCCGATGCCGACCTCGAAGCGCACCTGGTCGTTGCCCTTGCCGGTGCAGCCGTGCGCGATGGTGCTGGCGCCGTGATCGCGGGCGGCCTGCACCATGTGCTTGACGATCAGCGGCCGCGACAGGGCA
>JBKJLP010000419.1:0-5356 GCA_046596735.1 Mycobacteriales bacterium
GCGGACGTCATCTACGACTCCGTCGGCGGCGACATCTTCGACAAGAGCCGCAAGTGCATCGCGTTCGAGGGACGCATCGTGGTCGTCGGCTTCGCCGGAGGCCGGATCGCCGACGCCCCGACAAACCACGCGCTGGTGAAGAACTACTCGGTCGTGGGGTTGCACTGGGGTCTGTACCGACTCAAGAACCCGGCCGTGATCCCGCAGGCGCACGAAGCACTGATGGACCTCTGGGCCAAGGGCCTCATCGACCCGCTCATCGGGGCCGAACTGGCGCTGTCGGAGGCACCTGCGGCGCTGACCCGACTCGGTGACCGCGGCACGGTCGGCAAGGTCGTCCTCGTCCCCTAGCAGGGATTACGGACCCGCACGGCGAAACAGGGAGGCAACCGATCCCAGGAGTTCCGCCGTGCCGATCCGCCGTACCGTCCTCGCTGCCGCCGTCATCGGGCTGGCGGTGGCTACCTGCGTGCCGGCCCTCGCCAGCCACGACAACGGCAACGGCAAGAGCCAGGACAGCAAGGGCAAAGGCCATCACAAGCCCAAGCCCGACCTGTGCACGGGCGACCCCTCTGAGGTGCTGACGCTGACCTACCCGGTCGCGGGGCAGCAGGCGAAGGCGCTGTACGCCCTGCCCTATGGCAAGCCCAAGGGCATCGTGGTGTTTGACCACGGCTACGGCCACACGATGGAGAGTTGGCGCCAACACATCTCCCGGACGGCCGCCCAGCTCGGCGTCATCGCCATCGCGCCCAACTATCGCGGTCAGATCGACACACCCAGCACCACCGGAGGACTCCCGAGCAGCCGTGGCTGGCAGGTCGCCGAGGGCGCCGCTGACTCCATCGCCGCGGTCCAACTGTTCGACCGCAGCTGCGGTCACCTGGGCAGCAACGTCGTCTACGGCGTGAGCATGGGCGGCAACACCAGCGGCCTGGTTGTCGCGAGCAAGCCGACGGATGCCAAGGGCAAGCCGCTGTTCGACTACTGGGTCGCCGTCGAGCCCGCTGTCAACGTGACCGAGACCTACCAGGCGGCCCGCCGGCTCGCGCCGGTCAACACCTTCGCTGCCAATGCGACCGCCGACATCGAGAAGGAGATGGGCGGCAGCTTCGAAGAGAAGTCCGCGGTTTACCTCGAGCGGACCGTCGTCAACCGTACGAGCGACATCGTGGCCAGCGGAATCAAGGGCGTGGCGATCGCGCACGGCGTCGGTGACGGCCTGGTCAGCCACGACGAGAGCCGCCAGCTGCAGGTCCTGCTTCGCCAGAAGGGCATGAAGGTCGACATGTGGTCAGCCCTCACGCGCAGCGGCAGCAGCGAGGCTGGCACCACGGCCGACGGCTACGCCCCCGTCCCGCACGACTCCCCCTTCGCCGGCCACGCCAGCGAGACGAGCATCACCCACGATGTCGGACTCGCGGGCTTTGCCGCCCTGTCGCGAATCTTCGCCGGCACGACGCCGACCTGCCGCGAGACCGTGTTTGACGGCAAGACCGGACTCGACCGGAGCACCACGACCGGCTGCTGACACCATCAGCGGGTGACCAGCGCACTCGTCCTCGGTGGCGGCGGCCTCACCGGCCAGGCCTTCCACCTCGGGGTGCTGGGCGCCCTGATGGAGGAGACCGGCTACGACGGTCGCCACGCTGACCTGCTCGTCGGCACGTCGGCCGGCTCGCTGGTCGCCTCCACACTGGCGGCTGGGTTCTCTGTGCCGGACCAGGCTGCATGGATGCTGGGGGATCCGCTGTCCGCGGAGGGTGCGCGCATGCTCGAGGTACGCAAGCCGGCGGTGGCTTATGACGCCGACCCACTTCCCCGTGGCCGGCGCCCCTTGGCCCCGTTGGCGATTCTGGCTGCGGCCCGCCGACCCTGGGGAATCCGGCCCGGCGCCGTCGCTTCCGCGCTGATCCCTGCTGGGCGTACAACGACCGAGGGCATCCGGCGCAGCATTGGCCCGCTGCACGGCAACGACTGGCCAGAGTCGCTGCGGGTCTGCGCGATCCGGGCGAGGGACGCCCGCCGGGTGGTGTTCGGAGCCCCCGGCGCGCCGCCTGCGGATGTCGGTGCAGCTGTTGCAGCTTCCTGCGCGATCCCCGGCTACTTCACGCCGGTGCGGATCGGCGGCCAGAGCTACGTCGACGGTGGTGGGCACTCCCCGACCAACGCCGACGTGGTCCTGCGCGACCGACCTGACCTTGTCGTGATCTCGTCCCCCATGTCCTTCGCACCCGGCCACGGGGGGCGGCCAGCCGACGCCGTCGTACGCCTCGCCGTCCGCCGCTACTTGGCCCGTGAAGTTCGGCGGCTACGCAAGGCCGGCTCCACGGTGGTGGTCTTCCAGCCGTCGGCTGCGGACCTCGCCGCGATGGGCCTTAACCCGATGAAGTTGCTGCGCGGCCAGCAAGTCCTGGACACGGCGGCCACCACGGTCCGTCACCGGCTCGAGGCGCGCCCCGAACTTCGGGACCTGCTCGCCGGTACCCGATGACCGCGATGCGACGATCTGGCGTGCCGACGCTACGGATCGCCAACTGCTCAGGCTTCTACGGAGACCGCGCCTCGGCCTTGCAGGAAGTGGTCACCGGCGGCCCCGTCGACGTCGTCACCGGGGACTACCTCGCCGAGCTCACGATGCTGATCCTTTACCGCTCGCGAGCTAAGGACCCGAGCCGCGGTTACGCGACGACGTTCCTGCGCCAGCTGGAATCCGTCCTCGGCGAGATAGGCGACCGTGGGATCAAGGTCGTCGTCAACGCCGGCGGGCTGGCCCCCGCTGCCTGCGCCGACGCGGTGCGGGCGTTGGCTGATCGACTGGGCGTGAGCCTCCCCGTCGCCCACGTCGAGGGCGACGACCTGCTGGGTCAGGTCAGCTCCCTCACCCTGGATAACCTCGATACCGGCGAGGCGCTGGGCAGCCGGACGCCGCTGACAGCGAATGCCTACCTCGGCGCCTGGGGCATCGCCGCCGCGCTCGACGCCGGCGCCCAGGTCGTGGTCACCGGGCGGGTCACGGACGCCTCGCTCGTCGTCGGTCCGGCTGCCTCGCACTTTGGCTGGCAGCGCGACGACTGGGACGCCCTGGCTGGCGCCGTCGTCGCCGGCCACGTCTTGGAGTGTGGCACCCAGACCACCGGTGGCAACTACTCGTTCGTGAGCGACGAGGTCGCTCAGCCCCTGCACCCCGGCTTCCCGTTGGCCGACATCGAGAGCGACGGATCGTTCGTCGTCACCAAGCACCCCGGCACCGGCGGCGCGGTGACTGTCGGCACCGTGACGGCCCAACTGCTGTACGAGATCGGCGGCCCTGGCTATCTCGGACCAGACGTGGTGACCCGCTTCGACACCATCGCCCTCGAGCAGCAGGGACCCGATCGCGTACGGGTCTCAGGTGTGCGCGGCGGTCCGCCGAGCGGTCAGGTCAAGGTCTGCCTCAATCTGCTCGGTGGGTTCCGCAACCGGATGGAGTTTGTCCTGACTGGCTTGGACATCCAGGACAAGGCAGACCTCGCGCTGGCCGGGCTGCGCGAGGCTTACGCCGGGCCGTTCAGCCATCAGTTGGTCCGTCGCGACCAGCCCGACGCTGCGACCAACGAGCAGGCCACCGCGCTGCTGCGCGTCGATGCTCGCGGCGACGACCCGAAGGCCATCGGTCGGGCGTTCTCGGGTGCAGCCGTCGAACTCGCCCTCGCCAGCTACCCCGGCTGCACTCTCACCACACAGCCTGGTGACGCGACGCCGTACGGCATTTATTGGCCGGCCCTGGTGCCTGCCGACGCCGTGCAACAGGTGGTCGTTCACCATGACGGACGACGCGAAGACATCGCGCATACCCCTGGCGGTCGCCCGCCGCACGGACCTGACATGTTCATCGACGAGCTGCCGTGGGCCGATGTGGCGACGCAGCGCCTCCCGCTCGGGACGGTGATCGGTGCGCGGTCCGGGGACAAGGGCGGCAATGCCAACGTGGGGTTCTGGGCGCGGACCGACGACGCGGCGGCGTGGTTGCTGGCCTGGCTCGACGAGGATCGGTTTCGCACACTTCTGCCTGAAACCGAAGGACTTCGGGTCGACATCCACCCGCTGCCGAACCTGCGAGCAGTCAACGTTGTCGTCCACGGTTTGCTCGGCGAGGGCGTCGCGTCATCTACCCGCTTCGACCCGCAGGCCAAGGGACTCGGCGAATACCTCCGCTCGCGGCTCGTGGACCTGCCGACCTCGCTGCTGTGACGTACGACGTGGTGGTCGTCGGGGCGGGCCCGGCCGGCGCGGCGGCGGCCCGGGCCGCCGCGCTCACCGGCGCTTCGACGTTGTTGGTGGAGCGCGAGTCGCTGCCGCGCTACAAGCGCTGCGGTGGCG
Source organism: Mycobacteriales bacterium (assembly GCA_046596735.1). Classification (GTDB taxonomy): domain Bacteria; phylum Actinomycetota; class Actinomycetes; order Mycobacteriales; family SCTD01; genus RYN-124. Next base: position 4,363 of record JBKJLP010000419.1, read on the forward strand.
GGCTCATCGGCGCCTCACAGCAGGCCGTGCGCGATGCCGGCATCGACCTCGGACCTCTGACCCGCGACGACGTGGGCCGGCTGACGTTCACGCACCGCGGCGGCCGCACCTTCAGCCGCGAGACCACGCCGTTTCTCCCGATGGTGTTGCGCTCCGAGCTCGACGCGGCCCTCGTGGACCTTGCGGTCGCGGCTGGCGCGGAACTGCGCACCGGCGTTGTCGTCCAGGGCTTTGAAGAGTCCGAGGACATCGTCACCCTCGCGACCCGCTCTGGTCCCCTTCGGGCGCGCACGGTTGTCGCCGCGGATGGCTCGGGTAGCCGGGCGGCGTCCTACGTCGGCGTCGTCTGTGACCTGGTCGACCTCGGCATGGAGGCCGAGTTACCCGCGCCGGATGACCGATGGCGCGGGCATGTCCTGCTCGACTGGGGCCCGGTCCCCGGCTCGTACGGCTGGGTGTTTCCCAAGGGCGACACCGTGACGGTTGGCGTCATCGGTGCGCGCGCGCAGGGTGAAGCGGTGCGGGCGTACTACCGCGACTTCCTGGCGAGGCTCGGGCTCGACCCGGCCACGGCAACCCATGATGGCGGGCACCTCACCCGGGTGCGCGCTCCGGGATCTCCTTTGCGGCGCGGCCGGGTTCTGGCCGCCGGCGACGCTGCCGGGCTGCTCGAGCCGTGGACCCGCGAGGGCATCTCGTTCGCCCTTCGCTCCGGGGCTCTGGCCGGAGCCGCTGCTGCCGGTGACGTCAGCACGTACGAGGCGGCGATAGGGCACGCACTGGGCGCGGAGATGGCTGCCGGTCGACGCGCGCTTGCCGTCTTCACCGGTCACCCTGGGACCGTGCATGCCGTCTTCCGCTACCTACCCGGCATGTGGGACCTGTTCGTACGTCTGGTCAGCGGCCAGACCACGATGGCCGACCAGTTGGAGCGACGGCGGATCGCGGCTCTCGTCCGGCTGCTCGGCGGTTAGCGCGCAGCACTCCGTCCACG
>JBKJLP010000284.1:0-6769 GCA_046596735.1 Mycobacteriales bacterium
GCCAAGAAGGCTCCGGCCAAGAAGGCTCCGGCCAAGAAGGCTCCGGCCAAGAAGGCTCCGGCCAAGCGAGCGTCAACGAAGTAGGTCCCGGCGGGACCCTCCCGCAACGATCAGAGCAGCCGCTGTCCGCAAGGACGGCGGCTGCTCAGCGTCTGGGGGGTGATGCGCTCTGCGCCGGGCCACGACGCCAACAGCTGGGGAATCGGAACTGGGGAACTGCCAGCGTGTTCGAGGTGCTTCGCGGATCAGCGCTTCCGCGGAAGCAAGTTGTCCACAAGGGGATATTCGGCTACCTGCATAGCGATGAAGCGTGGCGGTCGCATGCTTCGCAACCTGGTCAGTTCGGCCTATGGAGAAACGCCTGGCACGCTCCGATGTTGCTTGGGCTGGCTGACTTCAGTTACCCCGGGAGACGCTCCATGATCGAACGTTCGGTGCTGCGGCTTGCGGCTGAGGTCGTACCCTCACCCCGAGACAGCGGTCGGCCCGACGGAGCCGCGCCGGCCGACGTCGAACACGCACCTCCGCGCGGCACGAACCCTGCTTCGGCCGGGCGCTCCGAGGCGGCGGGGCAGGTCCGCAAGCGACAGTTCGCCGCACTCCTGGAGCACTCGCCGCAGGCGATCCTGATACTCGACGCCGACGGTCGTGTCCGTGAGTGGAACCCGGCTGCCGTCGCGCTGCTGGGCTGGGAGCGGGAGGAGATGCTGGGCGGCCTGCCGCACCGGCTGATACCCAACGATGCACGCGCGGACTTCGGTCGGGTGTGGGAGGGGCTGCGGGCCGGGGGCGAGCCTTGTCAGCTGAGAAGCGAGCGGCTGCACCGCGACGGCTCGCGCGTTCTGCTGGACACGTTCGTGGTACCGATCAAGAACGCTGGCGGCTCGTTCGCCGGCGCGCTGGAGCGACTCGTACCGCCGTCGGATGCGGCTGCAACCGCGATGGTGAGGCCGACGAGTGCGATTGAGCTCGACGACCTCACCGGGCTACCCGCGCGGCGCTGGCTCCAGCGGCGACTGGCAGCACCGCTCCCCACCGGCCACGGACGCGCGGTGGCCGTCATTGACGTGGACGCCTTCGCGCTGGTCAACCAGGGCTACGGCCCGGAGGCGGGCGACGACGTTCTGCGGATTCTGGCCAGCCGCCTGGCAGGGGCAGCTCCCGGGGCGGTCCTCGGACGCTGGCAGGCTGACGAGTTCGTCTGCATCCTGGACTCAACCGATGCAGCCTCCGACCTTGACGACCTAGTCGAGCAGATCCTGCTCGACGTGGCTACGCCCTTCCTCGTCGGAGGCGATGAGATCCGCATGACGGTCAGCGCCGGTCTGGCCACGTCGGATGACATCCCGCTCTCCATGCTGTTCCGCTCCGCCTCGATCGCCATGGCCGCAGCAAAGTCACGGGGCCGCGACCGCGCCGTCTGGTTCGACGCCGCCGATGCTGTTCCCACCGAAGGTGGCGGCTTGCGGCTGGCTAACGACCTGCAGCGCGGGATCGCCGCAGGCGAGTTGCGGTTGCACTTCCAGCCGATCCTGGAGCTCGCGACCAACGACGTCGTTGGGGTGGAGGCCCTGGTCCGCTGGGAGCGGCCAGGGGTGGGGCTGCTTGCACCCGGTGCCTTCATCGAGGTCGCTGAGCGGACGGGGCAGATCGTCGCCCTGGGCGAGTGGGTTGTCACGCGGGCTTGTCAGGCGGCAGCGGTGCTCGCTGCGTTGGAGCTGGGGCCGCTCCGGGTGAGCATCAACGTCTCGGCGCGTCAGCTCAGCGACCCGGGACTCGTGCGGATGCTGCGGACAGTGCTGACGGAGACCAACTGCGACCCGCGCAACCTCGTGATCGAGGTAACCGAGACCGCCGTGCTGCACGACATCGGCGCGGCCGCGATGGTGCTAGAAGACATCAAGGCACTCGGCGTGGAACTGGACCTCGATGACTTCGGCACCGGCTACTCGTCGCTTCTGTACCTCAAGCACTTCCCGGTCGACCGCATCAAGATCGACATGTCGTTCGTGGCCGGACTTGGCACCGACGTCGCCGACACCGCCATCGTGGCCTCGACCATCGCCCTGGCCCACAGCATCGGCCTGACCGCGATCGCAGAGGGGGTCGAGACCCCCGAGCAGCTGAATCTGCTCAGGCAGATGGGCTGCGACTTCGCGCAGGGCTACCTGCTGAGCCGACCGCTGCCGCAGGACCGACTGCATCAGTGGCTGGAGCAGCACATCCCGACGCGACTGCTGCTTGAGGCTCCACAAGATCAGACGGCTGCGGACGACGTCGCGGCGCTGAGCCGGGGGCGGATCGCGGACCGGCGTGACACCCTCGGGGACCGCCGAGACGTCGCGGCCGACGAGCGGGAAGACGCGGGTGATCGCCGCGACGCGGCAGGCCACAGGCGCGACCATGCTGGCGATGCCCGGGACGTCGACGCCGATCTGCGAGACCGCGCCGGGGACGCGCGCGACCGCGCGGGTGATTCCCGCGACGACACGGCCGACCATCGCGATCAGCTCGCCGATGAGCGCGACCGGACGGCCGACCGCCGCGACGACGACGCGGCGTTGTTCCTCCGCCAGGCGGTGAGCTCGGCACTGCCCGTGGATCCGGCAGTGATCCAGGAGGTGCTCGAGCTGTCCGCAGCCGACCGACAGGAGGCAGCCGCCGACAGGTCGATGGCTTCACAGGACCGAGGTGTTGGCGCGGACGAGCGCCTGCAGGCCGAGCGCGATCGCGACGCCGCGCTGACCGACCGTGGTGCCAGCGCCGATGAGCGCGCGAACGCGACCGGCGACCGAAAGCGGGCACGGGCCGAGCGCAGGGCGTCCGCGCGGGACCGACGCGCGGCCTCGCGGGAGGCGCTGACCGACCTGCGCCAGCCCGGCGACCCGGATGCCCCGACCGTCAACACCGACGACGGATGAGTCGGCTCGGTGTCGAGCAGTTCCGTTAAGGTGGCTTTGATCGCTTCGCCGATCTCCATGGCGGACGCGGACCGCGTCGAAGATCAGACCGTCGGATAGGTCCCCGCGGGCGACGTGACTTTCGATGGCCGCGATGGCGTCGAGGATGTCCTGGAGGCGTTCGGCGGCGCGGCGGCTCATAGCGGGATCGCGTCGGTGAGCGCCTCAGCGCGTACTCGAGGCTTCAGGCTGGTCACGGGCGCCAGGTCGACCTTGACGTTGAGGATGCGTTCGAGCGTTCCTTCGAGCGCCAAGACAGCGAACAGACTCGTCTGCTCCGGAAGGCCGACCAGTAGGTCGACGTCGCTGTCTGGTCCGTCTTCGCCGCGGGCGACGCTGCCGAACACCCGAAGGTTGCTCGCTCCGGCGTGGTCGACTGCTTCGAGCAGCGCTCGGCGGTGCCGGCGCAGTCGGCGTCCCAGCGCGGTGTCGGGCAAGCCCCGCACCCGAGGGTGGGTTTGCTCCAAGCTCAGCTTGAGTTCGTGTCCGGTCGCGGCCACTAAACGCGCGAGTGTCGGGACGGCGGGCTGCCGCTTTCCGGCCTCGTACTCACTGACGACACGCTGCGGGACACCGGCGCGTCGAGCAAGGTCAGACTGGGATGGTGCTGCTCTTGCGAGGACCGGATATCCGACCTGACCGCGTCTGCGATCTCGTGAGCAACCTGCCTGGGGGTGAGAGCCGTGGTGTCGACGACCTCCGCAGCCTCAGGCAGCCATGTTCTATGCGCTTCGGCGTACGCCTCCAGGTAGGCGAACCGAAATTGCGATGGGCCGAGATCTTCGTCCGTCTGGATGCGTGTTCGTAGCGTGTCTTGGTCCGCGTGCAGGACGAAGTGCCGCACCGGGATGCCGTGCTCAACGAGACCGCTGCTGATCTCTCGCCAGTACTCCTCGACCAGGACCGTCATGGGCATGACCAGCGTGCCGCCGGTGTAATCGAGTACCCGCTTGGCCGTATCGACCACAAGCGGACGCCAGGGCGGCCAATGCTGAAAGTTGTCCGTGGCCGGCAAGGCCGGCTTGATGTCCATGAGCGTCTCGCCGACCTTCTCGGCATCCAGCACCCGCGAGTCCGGGATCAGTTCCCGCACGAGGTGGCTGGTGGTGGTCTTGCCGACGCCGTGGGTTCCGTTGATCCATACGATCACGGGGCGACGCTATCCCGGCGATGACGCTGTTTGGTGATGCCGTTACACGGGTTCTTGGGCTGCTGCGGACGGCATCCCTTGACTCCGAGCGTCCCGGCCGCAGATTTAACAGGCGGCGTGGTCTTGGCCGCTAACCGAGCGGTCGTGGCTCGCAGGACAGGTCTGGCGGCGTGAACGTCTGGAACAGCGGCCACAGCAGGACGTCGATACCTACTCCCACAGCCCCACCGCCGACCATCGGCTCGTTGTCGATGGAGTGCCGACTTTGGTAGCAAGCAACCGAGGCGCGGTGATAGCCGAGACCGAGCGCGACGTACAGCACGGCCACGACGACTCCTCCCACGACCAGCCCCCACGACGGAACGCGCATGGCGCGAGGCTATGTCCAGACAGTCGCACGACCAGGGCGTGCCGTCAGCCTGGCGAGGCTGGACGCAGGGCGCACGGGCAGGCAGTGCTTACGAGAGCAGACGCTGCTCGTCGTCGGCGCGGTCGCGCAGGTTGATCGAGCGGAACGGGTCGCGCGGCGTCGGCACGGACTGCTCCAGTGCGCTCTCCTGTGCATGCAGGCCGCTCAGGGCCAGCACCTGTTCCATCACATCGGTCGGGGTGAGTCCTCTTGCGGCACCGGTGGCCGTGACCAGGACGCGGTAAATGGTGATGTAGTGCCGGGACGGCGTGTCATAGGACCAGTCGACCGAACCGAGATGCTCAGCCGACCCGTGCTGTCCGCCAGGGCCGTCCCAGGGGCAGCTCCACAGTTGGATCCCGGCCGGCCCGGCGGAAAAGACGCCGCCGCGGGCGACATCGCGACGGGAGGCCGCTGCGAGCAGGTCGCGGGCTTCGCGCTCGGGTAGCACCAGGGCCGGGCGCACCTGACTCTGCACCGGAACGGGCGCACCAGGGCGGGTGAGGCGGAAGGAGCGGTGGACGGGGGTCGGTGTCTCGACGCTGAAGATGCTCACCGCTGGCCTCCGGGACTCGGTTGACTACTCCAAGTGGAGCAGTAGCTGTGTCACTAAGACCATCGGCGAGCCGAATCCCCAGTCTTGGTAGGCCATGCGGGTGATCCCGGTTATCCTCCGTACGCCCTCAGCCGCCGGCGATCCGCAGCCAGAAGGTGGTTCCCAGCTCCGGGTCGGCGTGCGGGCGCAGGTCGTCGGTGGGTGGACCCTCCGTGAGGTGAACGGCGAGCACCTCCTCGGCCACGCGCGGACCGGCCTCGCGAAGGGCCTCGACGGTCTCCTCGTCCTCGGCCTGCCACCACAGCTCGATCCGGTCGGTGACATCCAGGCCGCTGTTCTTGCGCGCGTCCTGCACCAACCGCACGGCGTCGCGGACGAGGCCGGCTCGGCGCAGTTCGGGCGTCAGCGCGAGGTCGAGGGCTACCGTCTCGCCGGCGGCGCTCGCCACCGCCCAGCCGGACCGCGGCGTCTCCGTGACCACCAGGTCCTCCGCGGTCAGCTCCAGCCGCTCGCCGTTGACCTCGAGGCTGGCGGTGCCGTTCGCGGTGAGCTCGGCAACCAGGGCACCGGGCTGCCGGGCGTGGACGACGTCGGCAACCTGCTGCGTACGCTTGCCGAACCGCTTGCCCAGCGCTCGGAAGTTGGCCTTGACACTGACCTCGACGAGGTCACCGGCCAGCCGCTCGAGGGTGACGACATTGAGTTCGGCGGCCACGAGATCACGCAGCTCGGTCGGGACACTCTCCCAATCGGTGGCGCTGACCAGGGCGCGCCCGAGCGGCTGACGGGTCTTGGTCTTGGACTCCGCCCGGGCGGCTCGGCCGAGGTCGACGAGGCGACGGACGAGAGCCATGTCGCTGAGCAGCCGCTCGTCCACGGCAGCCGGGTTGGCCTCGGGCCAGTCCGCCAGGTGGACCGAGTCGCGGTCGTCGGCCGCGAACAGCGCGTTCCACACCTCGTCGGTCACGAACGGCGTGAACGGCGCCAGGAGCAAGGTGAGCAGCCGCAGGCATTCGTGCAGCGTCGACAGCGCGGCGGGGTCACCGTCCCAGAACCGCCGCCGCGACGTGCGGACGTACCAGTTAGAAAGGTCGTCGATGCAGGACGCGAGCCGCCGCCCTGCCCGCAGCGAGTCGAAGTCGATCAGGGCAGCGGTGACCTCGGCGACGGTGGCGTGGACCTGCGCGAGAGCCCAGCGGTCCATCGCCGTGGGAGTCCCCGGGTCACCGCCAGGCGTCCAGCGGTTGGCATCGGCGTAGAGCGTGTGGAACGCCGCGGTGTTCCAGTAGGTCAGGAGCACCTTGCGGACGGCCTCGTCGAGCGACTCATGGCTGACGCGCCGGGCTGACCACGGACTGCCACCGCAGAGCATGAACCAGCGGAGCGCGTCGGCCCCGTGACGCTCCATCAGCTCGAACGGGTCCAGCACGTTGCCCAGGTGCTTGCTCATCTTGCGACCCTCGGCGTCGAGGATGTGGCCCAGGCACAGCACGGTCTCGTACGAGCTCTTGTCAAAGACCAGCGTCCCGACGGCCATCAGTGTGTAGAACCAGCCGCGGGTTTGGTCGATCGCTTCGGCAATGAACTGCGCGGGATAGGCCAGTTCGACGCCGGACCACGGGTAGCCGACCTGCGCGAGAGCCCAGCGGTCCATCGCCGTGGGAGTCCCCGGGTCACCGCCAGGCGTCCAGCGG
>JBKJLP010000443.1:0-3736 GCA_046596735.1 Mycobacteriales bacterium
GCGGACGGTCAGGTTGCGCTGATCACCAAGACGCATCACGCGATCGTTGATGGAGTGTCGGCCATCGACGTCGGCACCGTGATCCTCGACCAGGAGCCGACCCCCCGTGAGCTGCCCGGTGACAACTGGGAGCCGCGCAACGAACCCGGGCTCATGGACCTGGTCGTGAGCGCCGTGACCGACCTGGTGGCCCGCCCGACGGATGCGCTCGACACGGTCCGGGTGGCGGTCGGCGATGCCAAGGCGACCGTCGGCAAGGCCACCTCGATGGCGAGCGGCCTGCTGAGCCAGGCCAAGCTGATGGCTCGGCAGGCGCCCGACTCGCCGCTGAACGTGACGATCGGTGAGCAGCGTCGATTCGCCATGATCGACACCGACCTCGACGACTACAAGCGGGTCCGCAAGACCCATGGCGGCACCATCAACGACGTCGTGCTGGCCACGGTCAGCGGGGCGCTGCGCACCTGGTTGCTGACCCGCGGCGAGAAGGTCAACCCCACGACGGTGATCCGCGCCATGGTGCCGGTCAGCGTGCGCGCCAACGCCGACAAAGGCGAGCTGGGCAACCGTGTCTCGTCCTACTTCGTCGACCTGCCGATCGGCGAGGGCAGCGCGATCATGCGCCTGCACCAGGTCACCTTCGCGATGCGAGGGCACAAGGAAAGTGGCTCCGCTGTGGCCGCTGACGCGCTGGTGCACCTGTCGGGCTTCGCGCCGCCCACGATCCACGCCCTGGGTGCTCGCACCGCCAGCGTGATGACCCGCCGGCTGTTCAACCTGGTCGTCACCAACGTGCCCGGTCCGCAGTTCCCGCTCTACGCGGCCGGCGCCCAGATGCTGTCGATGTACCCCGTCGTCCCGCTCGCCAAGAACCAGGCGCTGGCCATCGGCCTCACCTCCTACAACGGTGGGGTCTTCTACGGGCTCAACGGGGATCGGGATGCCATGGCAGACATCGAGGTGCTGGCCTCGTGCATCGAGGAATCCCTCGCCGAGCTGGTGGAGACGACGCGATGAGACGAGGACTCGTGCTCGGCGCAGGAGGCGTGCTGGGAGCCGCCTGGACGATCGGCGCGCTGGCGGCTGTGGAGCAGGAGCTCGGGTGGGATCCGCGCGAGGCCGAGGTGCTGATCGGCACATCTGCTGGGTCAGTGTTGGCCAGTGCGCTGGGCTGCGGGGTCACCGTCGGCGAGCTGCTCGACCATCAAAGCGGCAAGCCCGACGCGCGGATTTCCTATGACGTCGACAAGGACTCGGGCGGGGCGCTGCCGCCGATACCTCGCCCGTTCATGGGATCGCCACGCGGTGTGCTCCGCTCGGCCATGCGCCCGTGGAAGGTGACCCCGATGGGGGCGCTCGCGGCCGCCTTGCCCCAAGGTCGCGGGTCGATCGAGCCGCTGGGTCGGCTGGTCGATGGCCTGCTTCCCGATGGCGGTTGGGCTCCGCACCCGGCGACCTGGGTCGTCGCCATGGACTACGACAGCGGGCGTCGGGTGCCCTTCGGTCGCACGGGCACCCCGATCTGCCCGCTGCGCGAGGCCGTGATGGCCTCCTGCGCCATCCCCGGCTGGTACCAACCGGTCACCGTCAACCGTCGCCGCTACGTCGACGGCGGCGTCTGCTCGCCGACGTCGGTCGACCTGGTCACGCCGCTGCGGCTGGATGAGGTGATCGTGCTCTCGCCGATGACCTCGCTGTCCTACGACGACCCGACCTCGGTGGCCGCCCGGATCGAGCGCCGCTTCCGCCGGCTGGTCACCAAGCGCACCGTGAGCGAGCTGAAGAAGGTCGCTGCCACCGGCACGCGCACGACGTTTCTCGGGCCTACCGCCGAGGACCTCGCCATCATCGGCGCCAACATGATGGACCCACGTCGCAGGCTCGAGGTGCTCGAGACCTCGCTGCGCACCTCCGCCGCCGCGTTGCGGTCGGGCGCCCGCGGCGCGGCCTGAGTGCGGGTCTACCTGCCGTCGACGCTGACCGCCCTGCGCACCCTGCTCGAGGAGCGAACCCTTGGTGATCGCCTACCGGGTTACGCCGTCACAGGCGCGTTGCGAGAGTGGTACGCAGAAGGCAACGACGAGGAGCTCGAATACACCGCGCTCTCCCTGGCCGCACTGGCCTCGATCCGACTCCTCGACGCCGACCAGGACGCTGTACGACGCCGGGTGGTCGTGGTCGCCGATGTTCCCGATGCGTGGGTTGAGCCGGTGCCGCATGTGGACCGCGCCGCCGTCAAGGTCACCGCTGTGGTCACCTGGGAGCTGGTGCAGGCGGTCCATGTCGATCACCCGGACGCGATCCCGGACGTGACGGCTGCCGCGGATGCGGTCGTGGCAGCGGACCTCGGCTCGGAGGACGCCGCCTTCACGCTCGAGGTCGGGCACGAGCTGCAGTGGTGGGCGACCCAGGAGATCGGCCCTCTGCTAGATCTAGGGTGAGTGTCGTGACCGTCAACGAGCCGATCAAGAACTACGCACCCGGATCCGCGGAGCGGGCCACCTTGGAGGCCAAGCTCAAGGAGATCGGGAGCACCACCCACGACCTCACCTGCACCCTCGACGGCAGCGAGGTCAGGGGAGCGGGCGAGCAGATCCAGGTGGTGCAGCCGCACCGGCACGCGGCTGTCCTTGGGACCACGTTCGAGGCGGACGCCTCCCAGTGGGGGCTGGCAATCGATGCCGCGCTGAAGGCCGCGCCGGCCTGGCGGGACCTGGCCTATGAGGACCGCGCGGCCATCTTGCTGCGTGCCGCCGACCTGCTGGCTGGGCCGTGGCGCGACACCCTCAACGCCGCGACGATGCTCGGGCAGAGCAAGAGCGTGATGCAGGCCGAGATCGACAGTGCGTGTGAGCTGATCGACTTCCTGCGCTTCAACGTCTCCTTCGGGCACCAGGTCCAGCAGGAGCAGCCTCAGTCGTCGCCGGGTGTCTGGAACCGGATGGACCACCGGCCGCTCGAGGGCTTCGTTTTGGCGATCACGCCGTTCAACTTCACGGCCATCGCCGCCAACCTGCCGATCGCGCCGGCCCTGATGGGCAACACCGTCGTGTGGAAGCCGTCGCCGACCCAGCAGCTCTCCGCGCATTTCACGATGCGGCTGCTCGAGGCGGCCGGCCTGCCGCCGGGCGTCATCAACCTGGTCACCGGTTTCGGGTCTTCCTCCGCCGTGGCGCTGGAGCACCCGGCGCTCGCCGGCATCCACTTCACCGGGTCGACGGCGACCTTCCAACACCTGTGGCAGCACGTGGGTTCGCGGATCGGGAGTTACCGCACCTATCCGCGTCTGGTGGGCGAGACCGGGGGCAAGGACTTCGTGCTCGCGCACGAGAGTGCTGACGTGGCAGCGCTGGAGGTCGCCCTTGTGCGCGGTGCCTTTGAGTACCAGGGGCAGAAGTGTTCTGCTGCCTCGCGGGCCTACATCCCCAGGGCGATGTGGGAGGGGGGCCTGCGGGACTCTCTCGTGGAGCGGGTGCGGTCGTTGACCTACGGCGACGTGACCGACCTGAGCAACTTCGGGGGTGCGGTCATCGACCGGCGGGCCTTTGACCGTCTCGCGGGGGTGGTCGGGGCTGCGCACAGTGACCCGAGTCTGACGGTGCTCGCTGGTGGAACCGCCGATGCCAGCGAAGGGTTCTTCGTGCAGCCCACCGTGATCGAGACGAACGACCCTCGGCATGAGGTGATGACCAGGGAATACTTCGGCCCCATCCTCGGCGTCCACGTCTACGACGAC
>JBKJLP010000065.1:0-4668 GCA_046596735.1 Mycobacteriales bacterium
GGACCCGACCGGGATCCTCAACCCCGGCAAGCTGATCCCCGAGGAGTGACGTGCGTCTGCAACTGGTGGTGAACCCGTCCGCGGGTGGCGGTCGCGCGGCCAAGCAGCTGCCCGCCGTGGAGTCAGCCCTGGCTGAGCACGACCTGGTCGTCACACCGACGACGTCCTTGGCGCACGCCGACGATCTGACGCGCTCGGCCGTCGCTGACGACCGAGTCGTCGTCGCGATGGGCGGTGACGGGATCGTCGGCCGCGTCGCCGGCGTCGTGGCTGCGCTCGGCGGTGTCATGGGGGTGATCCCGGGTGGCCGGGGCAATGACTTCTGCCGATCAGTCGGCATTCCCCTCGAGCCGGTCGCGGCCGCCACCGCCTTGTCGGGCTATGCCGAGCAGCTGATCGACCTCGGCTACGCCGATGGCCACGCGTTCATCGGCATCGCGTCCATCGGCTTCGACAGCGACTGCCAGGAGCGGGCACTGAAGTCCACCTTGCCGCTCGGGCAGCTGACCTACGTCGTCTGTGCCCTCGCCACGGTCGCGTCCTGGAAGCCTGCGCATTTTCGCTGCACGGTCGACGGGATTGCGTTAGATCTGGAGGGCTGGTCCGTCGCGGTCGCCAACACCGGCATGTACGGCGGCGGCATGAGGCTTGCGCCGTCTGCCTCCGTCACCGACGGTCTCCTTGATGTGGTGACGTCCTCCACCACGAGCCGAGGAGCATTTCTTCGCTCCCTGCCCAAGGTGTTCAAGGGGACCCACGTCGAAAAGCCCTCGGTGGCGGTGCGCACGGCCGAGGTCGTGACGCTCGATGCCGATCGGCCGTTCCGGGTGTTCGCCGATGGTGACCCGGTCGCGACCCTGCCCTGCACGATCACGGTGACGCCAGGCGCCCTCAAGGTCCTGCTCCCCCGCTGACGAGGCACGCCGATAGACAGGGCCCGGGACAGGTGCCAGCATATCCGGCATTCGCCCAGTCCCTAAGGAGCCCGTTGATGCGTGCCCGTCTTGTTGTCGCTGCCGCCGCCCTCGCGGTTGCCTCCAGCACCGCAATCGCCTCCGCAGCAGCGAACCCGCCACCGCTCGGCGGGCCCGTCGTGACGGTGGGCACCCAGAACGGTGGCGTCCAGGTCGGCACGGGCATCCACAACCAGCCGCTGCTCGGTGCCCGGGCCGACAGAGGCGGAATCTGCGTCGGCTTCAGCTACCAGATCCCCTTCTGCTTGCCGATGTCCATCAGCTGACCCGCAGCTGACAGCAACATGGATCTGCGGCCCACGGGCCTGCGCCAGCACTCGCACGCCTGCTGGAGCTACGACACCGACAGCGAGCGGGCGGCCGTTCTCGGCGGCTACTTCGCCGAGGGCCTGGCTGCGCGCGAGCGCCTCTTCTACTTCGGCACCGACGAGGGCGCCGAGCTGACGGTCGGCCTGGAGGCGTGGGGGCTGGACGTCGATGCGCTCGTTCACGCTGGCGACCTGGTCCTCGGTGATGTCGAGCAGGCCTAGTTCCCGGCTGGGCGGTTTGACCCTCCCTCTAACCTCGAGGGATTTCGCGCTTTGGCCCGCCAAGCGGTCGCCGACGGGCGCACCGGCATCCGCGTGGCCGCCGAGAACGCCAGCATCCTCAAACACCCGCAGATCCGGGATCGGTGGTTCGACTACGAGCTGCAGGTCGACGCACTGGTCGCTCAGGAGCCGATCGTTGGCTTGTGCTCGTTTGACCGTCGGGTGTGCGACGACGAGACCCTGAGGCTGCTTGACGCCGTCCACCTGGTGCAGCAAGACCCCTCTGGCTCAGCGCCGCACAGCCCGTTCCACCTGCACAGCGTCGAAGGAGATGTTCTCGTGCTCACCGGCGACGTCGATGGCTTGGGCGCCCGGGCGTTTCAGCGACTCCTCAGCGCGTCGACGCGAGGGCGCGAGAGGCTGCGGCTGGACCTGCGCGGCCTGAGCTACCTGGCTCCGGCCGGCATGCGGGCGATCGAGGAACTGGCCCACCAGCGACCGATGACCTACGCCCCGCTTGAGCTGCAGGGCATTACGCCGTTTCAGGCACGGGTGTGGTCACTGATGAGCCGGCCGGTTGGAGGACCGTAACCAGCTCCACGTGCTCAGTCTGCGGATAGAGGTCGAACGCGCGCAGCGAGGCCACCGACCACCCTTGGTCGAGAAACACGCGCAGATCGCGAGCAAACGATGCCGCGTCACACGACACATAGGCCAGCGCCCGGGGGCGCAGGGCAGCCAGAGCGGCCGACACCTCCAGCCCCGCACCCGCCCGTGGCGGATCGAGCACGATCAGGTCAGAGGTCAAACGAGCCACCAACGCAGGTGTTACCGGCGCTGTGCGCACCTTCACCCAGGGCTGGTCGGCCGTGTTGCGCGCAGCGTCTGCGGCGGCGCGGGACGAGGACTCGAAAGCGAAGGCCGAGCCCGAAGGACCTACCGCCGCACCAAGCAACGAAGCGAAGAGGCCTACCCCCGCGTAGAGATCAGCCACTGACTCCCCCAGCTGCGGCTGCAACCCATCAAGCACTGCTGAACCGAGCACCCGCGGTGCCTCGCTGTGCACCTGCCAGAACACACCACCTGCAACCTGGAAGGACCGACCGAGCACCTCGACGCGTACGCCGGCCGGCGTCGACTTTCCGCCGGCGATCAAGGCCGTCTCACCCCCGGCGGTGAACTCCTCCACGGAAGCCATCCCTGGCCAAGATCGCCCCAGTGCCTGAGAAGACACGGCGATCAGACAGGAAGACACCAGCTCCAGGTCGGACGAGCGGTGCTTGTGCAGGCCAGGCGTCCCATCTGGCGTGACCGCCCATTGCATCCGGGTGCGCCAGCCGAAAAGCGGCTCGACGGCCTCCACGGTCCCGTCCCAGGTGAAGCGACCGACCCGACGCAACTGCTCCTCCACGAGGGACGTCTTGAGCGCTCGTTGCGCTGAAGCGGACGCATGCTGCCAATCGCAGCCTCCGCAGTGACCGGGCGCGGCATACGGGCAGGGCGGCACCACCCGATCCGGAGACGGTGAAAGCACCTCGACGGCATCGGCGCGCAGGAACTTCGCCCCGTCGGACGTCACCTCGACCCGCACCGTCTCCCCGGGCAGTGCGTGCCGTACGAACACCACACGGCCATCGGAAGCCCGCGCCACACACGCCCCGCCCGCAGCGGGGGCTCCGACGGTGAGGATCACTCGCGCGGCGCGGGGCGGCGGAAGCCGCTCTCCGGCGGGTCTTCCTTGCGGCGGTCGGACGACTCCAGCTGGTAGGGCACAGAGGTGACCATGACCCCCGGCTGGTACAGCAGACGGCCCTTGAGCCGGAGCGCGCTCTGGTTGTGCAGCAACTGCTCCCACCAGTGACCGACGACGTACTCGGGGATGAAGACCGTCACCACATCACGAGGGGAGTCGCGACGGATGTCCCTCACGTAGTCCAGGATCGGGCGGGTGATCTCGCGGTAGGGCGAGGCGATGACCCGGAGCTTCACATCGATGCCACGGGCGTCCCACTCCTCCTGCAACGCGTGCGCCTCGGCGTCATCGACCGCCTCGGTCAACGCCTCCAGCTCGTGTGGCCTGGTGGCTTTCGCGTAGGCCAGCGCGCGCAGCGTCGGGTTGTGGACCTTGGACACCAGCACGATCGCGTGGTTGCGGCTCGGCAGCGGCACGACCTCGTCGTCGGGGCGAAGCTCGGTCGCGACCTTGTCGTAGTGGCCCTTGATCCCCCTCATCACGAACCAGAAGACCGTCATCGCCACCACCGCGATCCAGGCGCCGTGGGTGAACTTGAAGACCAAGACGACGACGAGCACGAGCCCGGTGGTGATGCCGGCGAAGAAGTTGATGATGCGCTTTCGTTGCATGCCCTTGTGGTCGGCCTCAGGGTCGCGCAGCAGGCGATTCCAGTGCCGGACCATGCCGGTCTGCGACAACGTGAACGACACGAAGACGCCGACGATGTAGAGCTGGATCAGCTTGGTCGGGTTGGCGTTGAACGCATAGACCAGCACCATCGCAAAGGCCGCGAGGATCAAGATCCCGTTGCTGAACACCAGCCGGTCACCTCGGGTGTGCAGCTGGCGCGGCAGGTAGCGGTCCTGCGCGAGGATCGACGCCAGCACCGGGAAGCCGTTGAAGGCGGTGTTGGCGGCGAGCACCAGGATCAGCGCGGTCACCATCTGCACGTAGTAGAAGGGGACGCTTGCATCAGAGCCGAAGACCGCGGCACCCAGCTGAGCGATCACAGTGGGCTGCTTGTCGCCGGCAAAGCCGACCAGTTGCTCATTGGTTTCGGTGTAGTGCACCCCAGAGTGGATCGCGAGATAGGTGACCCCGACGAACATGGTCACCGCGAGCGCCCCGAGGATGCTCAGCGTCGTCGCGGCGTTCTTGCTCCTGGGCTTTTCGAACGCCGGAACCCCGTTGCTGATCGCCTCGACGCCGGTGAGCGCGGTGCAGCCCGCAGCAAAGGCCCGCGCGCCGAGCAGCACAATTCCCGCCGTACCAAGGCTCGTGTAGGCCTCTTCCGGCTCGATCGCATATTTCGCCGAGCTGGCCACCACGTCGCTGCCCGCGACGATCCTCCAGACGCCGTAACCGACCATCCCCAAGATCCCGAGCATGAACGCGTACGACGGGATGGCGAAGGCGGTGCCGCTCTCGC
>JBKJLP010000130.1:0-6045 GCA_046596735.1 Mycobacteriales bacterium
GTCGCGGGCAGCCGGTGCAGGGCTGGCCCGAAGGGGCGCACCTTCGCCCACACCCGGACGGTGACCTCGTCTCCCGCGGTACGGACCTCGACCGAGGCCTCGCGAGGCGCGACGGCGCGTGCTGCCTGACGTACGGCCTGCGGGTCGTCGCCGCGAGCGGCCGCGCGGGCTCCGACGCGAGCGGCATCGACGCACGCGACCTGCGCGGCGACCGAGGCCAAGACCCAAAGGGCGGCGGCAAGGACGACCAGCAGCACAGGCAGGACGACGGCTGCCTCGGCCGTGACCTGGCCCCCCTCCCGGGAGGCGCCGGCGGGGCAGCCCGGGCGTCCCGGGACGGGGGCGTGCATCAGAAGGCGAGCTTGAACGCGCGACCGATCACGTCCAGCAACAGACGAAGGATCTGGTCGCTGGTGATGACCTTGTAGAGAATGCCGCCGAAACCACAGGCGGCGACGGTGCCGACGGCGTACTCCGCCGTCGTCATACCGGCCTCCGACGAGCCGGAGTGAACCCGCACCAGCGCGCGGGTGGGAAGGGAGCGAAGAGCGAGACGAGCCACGAGGAACCTCCAGGTGAAGCCGATGCCGGGCGGTCGCCCGACGTCCCTCACGCTGCGTGCCGGAGAGGGCGATCGGGGCAGCCCGGCCGCGAGCTGTGGAGGAGCCGAGCGCCTGTGGACTGTCCTCACAGGCCGCGGAGCAGCGGGCCGGCGAGGCCGATGATCACCGGGACCACGCCGATCAGCACGAACGCCGGAAGGAAGCACAGGCCGAGCGGGGCGACGGCGAGGACTCCCACCCGCCGGGCAGCCTGCTGAGCGTCGCTGCGCCGGACGGCGCGAGCGTCACCGGCTAGCCGCTGGACGGTGTCGGCGACCGGTGCGCCCCCGATGGCCGTACGGGCGAGCAGCCGTGCGATCGACGCCAGCGGGTCGGCCGGCGCGCCCGTCGGCGACGACTCCGCCAGCCCCCACCAGGCATCGGCGGGAGCCGACCCCGCCCGCAGCGCTGCGGCCACGGCGGCGAACCGCTCGCCGCACGGGCCGCCCACCGCAGTCGAGACCACCTCCACCGCGCGGACCGGATCGGCGCCTCCGGCAAGGCAGGCGGCCAGCAACTCCAGGGCTAGCGGGAGGTCACGTGCCAAGGACTCCCGCCGCTCGCGGACCGAGCGCGGCTCGAGCCGGCCTAGCCAGCGGGGACCGGCCAGGGCGACGGCGATGCCGAGGAGCGGCCCGACCGGGGCCGCCACGACGAAGGCCAGCGCGAGGCCAGCGGCCGCGCAGGCCAGCCCCGGACCGACCCGACTCGGCGAGCTCCCCCGCGCGGCCACCGGTGTCGCCGCGCCGGTCCGCAGACCGACGAGCCGCGCCGGTCCGGGCGAGCGGCCGGTGAGGACCGCGACCGCGGCCGCGACCAACGCCACGACGACCACCATCAGGCGGCCACCATCAGGCGGCCAGGGCGCGCGCCACCAGCGCTTGAGTCCACCGCACCCCGAGGAGATCGACGAGCAGGCCGACGACGAGGCAGGTCACCCCCGCCGGAGTGTGAAGCAGCACAGCCACCGGATCGGCACCGAGGCCGAAGGCCAGCGCTACGCCACCGAGCGGGAGCGCAGCCAGCAACAGCGCGGTGGCGCGCGGCCCGGCCAACTCGGCCGCGACTGCCCGCCGCTGGTCCTCCGCGGCACGAACACCCTGCTCGAGCCGGTCCACAGCAGCGGCCAGCCCGTGTCCCAGCTCAGTACAGACCGACCAGCAGGCGGCCAGGCCGCGCAGCACCTCGGGGACGGCGGAGCCGGTCGGGACGAGTAGCGCGACCGCGACGTCTCCGCCCGTACGGCTGGCGCCGGCCCCCGCCCGAAGTGCCTCCGCCGTCCCGCCGATGGCTACCTCGGCGCCGCCCGCAAGCGCGAGCCCGGCTGGGCGCCCGGCCCGCAACTCGGCCGCGAGGACGGCGAGCGCCTCCAGGGCAGCGCTGCGCTCAGCCACGCAACGCTGCTCGGCGCCGCGGCTGGTCTGCGCGCGCGACCAGGCCACCCCGCCAACGAGCACGAGCAGGGCAGCCACCGTCCCGGAGACGGCGTAGGCAGCGACGCTGCCCGGCAGCGCCAGCGTCCGAGCATCCAGCTGCCTTCGTCGGTCGGGTCGCCGCCCGACGAGCCGGTTGACGGGTCGATCGACAGAACCCCCCAACGCAACGATCACGGCGAGCGCGGCCAGCCAGGGCGCCCACCCGCTCACCTCTTGCTCCGGGCCGTCATGGCGGGTCCGGCGCTGGGCCGGCGGCCAACATGGGCTCGAGCACGGACCACCCGGGCCCGGACTCACCGGCGGCGCTGAGCCCGTCCCATTGCCAGGCCGGCACGGCCGTGACGAATCCCGTGTCGTCCCGCACCAGCACGCAGACCTCACCCAGGCGACGACGCGACCCGTCCCGGACGAGGTGGATGACAACCCGCAAGGCCGAGGCGAGTTGGCTGTGTAGCGCTTCGCGGCCCAGTCCGGCGACGGCCGCGAGCGCCTCCAGCCGCGCCGGCGCGTCGGCGGCGGAGTTGGCGTGCAGGGTGCCGCAGCCCCCCTCATGCCCGGTGTTGAGGGCAGCGAGCAGGTCAAGCACTTCGGCCCCCCGGACCTCTCCGACTACGAGCCGGTCCGGCCGCATCCGCAACGCTTGGCGCACCAGGTCACGCAGGCTGATCTCACCGGCACCCTCGACGTTGGGCGGACGAGCTTCGAGCCGCACAACGTGGGGCAGCGCCGGACGTAGCTCGCCGGAGTCCTCCACCACCAGCACCCGCTCGGTCGGGTCGACCAGCGATAACAGCGCCGACAGCAGCGTGGTCTTGCCGGTGCCGGTGCCGCCTGTCACCAAGAACGCCAGCCGATGCGCCATCAGCGCCTCGAGCAGACGGGCACCGTCCAGCGGCAGCGATCCCGCGGCGGTGAGTTCGTCGAGGGTGAACACCTGGCGACGCGGCACCCGCAACGACAGGCAGGTTCCGTCCGGCGCCACCGGGGCGAGCACCGCGTGCAACCGGGTGCCGTCGACCAGCCGCGCGTCCACCCACGGTTGGGCGTCGTCGAGGCGCCGCCCGCTCGGCGCGGCGAGCCGCTGAGCCAGCCTGCGGACCGCGGCGTCGTCGGGGAACCGCACCGGGGTGCGGACAAGTCCGCGGCCCCGATCGACCCACACCTGCGCAGCGCCGTTAACGAGCACGTCGGTGACCGCCGGGTCGGCGAGCAGTTCCGTGAGGGGACCGGCGCCCACGATCTCGCTGTGCAATCCGGCCATAAGTCCGCCGACCTCACCGTGCAGGCCGCCCCCCTCCTGCCGCAGGGCCTCCGCGACCGACGCCGGCGAGAGCGGCTGGCCGCTGGCTCCCACCCGACGCCGCACCCGCTCGAGCAGCAGCGGATCGACGGGGCTGCTCGGGCCCGTCATGCCGCCCGCGCGACGGGGAGCAGGTCTCTCAGCAACGCCCCGCAGGCCTCAAGAAGCGGTCCCCTGGCCAGGCCAGGCGGGTCGCCGCGTTCCAGCAAGGCGGGCACGCCGCTCTGAGCACGCATCGCTACGGCCAGCGGCAGCCCGACCACCCGCTCGACCTCCGTGGCGTGCAGGCCGGCCGGCGCGGGTCCGCGGGTGACCAGGCGTAGGTCCGGACACAGCGGTCGCAGAGCCGTAGCCAGCTGTGCCGACGCGGCGGCGGCCCGTAGCTCACAGGGGGTCA
This sequence comes from Mycobacteriales bacterium, assembly GCA_046596735.1. GTDB lineage: Bacteria > Actinomycetota > Actinomycetes > Mycobacteriales > SCTD01 > RYN-124. The sequence continues at coordinate 3,736 of JBKJLP010000130.1, forward strand.
CGAGCAGACAGGTGTCCAGGAGGCGCAGCAGGTGGCTGGTCTTGGGGTCAAGCCGCCGGGGCAGGTCAACGACGACGAGGTCGGCCGTACGCCGGGCCGCGTCCACCACTGCGGTCAGCGCCTCCACCGACGGCAGTCCCTCGGTGTCACGCTGCACCGCCAACACGGACACGCCGTGCAACTCGGGCAGCCCCTGTGCGAGCACGTCGCCGGGCACCCGACCGCGGCTGTGTGCGAGATCGGTCCAGCGCAGTCCGGGGGCGTGCTCTCCGCCAAGCACCAGGTCGATCCCGCCACCGACCGGGTCGGCGTCGATGAGCCAGGTGGCGGCGCCGCTCTGGCTCGCGGACACGGCGAGGGCCACCGCCAGCGTCGTGGCGCCGGCACCGCCCCGCCCGCCGATCACGCCCACCACGGACCCCTCCGTCGCGGTCCTCCCGGCCGCGTCAGAAAGGAGGTCCATCAGCCACGGCTCGGCGTCAGGCAGGAACACCACGTGCTCTGCGCCGACAGACACGGCCGTCTGCCAGACCGCGCCGTCATCCTCAGCGGCACCGATCAGCGTGACGCCGGGGCGCCTCGGCAACCGCAATCGCAGGCACCCAGCGACCGCATCTGGACCCACCAGCACGGCCGGCGCGGCTGCCCAGGGGCCTTCGGCCCGCGCCGCGTCGCTCGCGACCTCGACCTCCACCCCGGCCAGTGCGGCGAGCCTGAGCAGGTCGTCGAGGACGGCGGCGTCGGACGTGACAACGAGGGGACGTGCGGTGACGGTCATGGAGACAACGGTGGCCCGTACGCCCCCCGATCGAGGCCGACCAAGAAAACCTGTGGACGGCCGACGCTCTCTTCCACAGCCTGGAAACGCGGACGACTCCCGCCGGGGGGTGGCGGGAGTCGTCTCACTTGATCCGGTTCGGGGGGGGGTGAACCGGATCCGTCTGCGACGCACTCGCAGGTGGCGAGCGCGTCGTGAATCCACATTTCCCGCGGATGGACGCACCCAAACACCTATCGTCAGCGCTTGTGACTCGCGCCGCGGCCTTCTTCGACCTGGACAAGACCGTGATCGCCACGTCCAGCACCCTGGCCTTCGGCCGGCCCTTCTACCGAGGCGGCCTGGTCAACCGGCGCGCGGTCCTGAAGTCCTCGTACGCACAATTTGTCTACCTGCTGCAGGGTGCGGACGCGACGCAGATGGACCGGATGCGCGACTACCTCAAGACGCTGTGTGCCGGCTGGTCGGTCGAGCAGGTCAACGCGATCGTCGCCGAGACTCTGCATGAGCTGATCGACCCGCAGGTCTACGACGAAGCGGTGGCGCTGTTCGACGAACACCGTGCGGCCGGTCGCGACGTGGTCATCGTGAGCAGCAGCGGCGCCGAGGTCGTCGGGCCGATCGGCGAGATGCTTGGCGTCGACCACGTGGTCGCGACGCAGATGGTCGTCGAGGACGGCAAGTACACCGGCGACATCGCGTTCTACGCGTACGGCGAGGGCAAGGCGGTGGCCATGCGCGACCTGGCGGAGCAGCGCGGCTACGACCTCGCGGACTGCTACGCCTATAGCGACTCAGCCACCGACGAGCCGATGCTTGCGGTGGTCGGCCACCCCACGGCCGTCAATCCGGACAAGGCGCTGCGCCGGATCGCGATGGAGCGTGATTGGCCGATCCAGCAGTTCCAGCGGCCGGTCCGGATGCGCAGCCGCCTACCGCGCGTGCCCACCCCGCCCGGACCTCCGGTGGCCTATGCCGGCGCGGCCGTCGTCATGGGCGTGGCCGGTGTGGCCTACTGGGCGGCCCGTCGCGCACAGCGCTAACTAGCCCGAAAATTAGTCACGCCCAGGGCTTCCCTACCGGCGAGTAGGGGCGTAGGAACAACAGCACGGACCACCGCCAGCGGGCGGACAAGCTCCCTCCGACGGCGGTCCGTGCACGACAGTCGGGCACCCACGTGCGACCCGCCACGTGAGGCACGTCGAACGGCCACTGGCCGGTACGACGAACTTAAGGTGCACGCCTGGTAACCCGCACGGTCGTGCATGGTGACGGCGCCCCGCTCACGCGAGGCGCCGTTCCTTTGTGCCTCTCATGACCTGGCGATGGCCTCGCACACCGCGACGCCCTCGCGGGCACCGAGGGCGACGGCGCCGGCGCAGTGCACGATCCACCGGGCGACCCCGGCGGAACCGCCCGTGACGTAACCCGCGGCCGCTTCGGCGTAGTCGTGATGCAACTCTGCGTGCCCAACCTCTGGGGCCGAAACCGCCTTGGGGTCGAGCCCACGATCGACCAGCACCAGTCGTGCC
>JBKJLP010000153.1:0-6952 GCA_046596735.1 Mycobacteriales bacterium
CTCGAGTTTTCGTGGCGATGGGGAGTACAAGCGCGTAGACACAGCCGCGATCCTGACGTGGATCTCGCAGGGCGAGATCAAGAGCACGTCGAAGGACCCGGCGCTGCTGCTCGACAAGGAGCAGGAGGTCCGGGTCGTCCTGGACTCCGGCAAGAAGGTGCGCGCGTCCTTCCTGATCGATCAGGGCCGCCAGTTCGCCGACGCCCTGGCCAAGAACGGCGTCAACTACGACGTCAAGGTCTCCCAACAGAGCCTGCTGGTGTCGCTGCTGGTCGGGATCTTGCCGTTCATCCTGATCTTCGGGCTGTTCTTCTTCCTCATCAACCAGAGTCAAGGCGGCGGCTCGCGCGTCATGCAGTTCGGCAAGTCCAAGGCCAAGCTGGTCAGCAAGGACACGCCTAAGACGACGTTTGCGGACGTGGCGGGCGCTGACGAGGCAGTCGAGGAACTGCAGGAGATCAAGGAGTTCCTGGAAAACCCGGCCAAGTTCCAGGCCGTCGGCGCCAAGATCCCCAAGGGCGTCCTGCTCTACGGTCCCCCCGGCACCGGCAAGACGCTGCTGGCCCGCGCGGTCGCCGGTGAGGCTGGCGTGCCTTTCTACTCGATCTCCGGCTCCGACTTCGTCGAGATGTTCGTCGGTGTCGGCGCTTCCCGCGTCCGCGACCTGTTCGAGCAGGCCAAGGCCAACGCCCCCGCGATCATCTTCGTCGATGAGATCGACGCCGTCGGTCGCCACCGCGGCGCCGGCATGGGCGGCGGTCACGACGAACGCGAGCAGACCCTTAACCAGATGCTGGTCGAGATGGACGGCTTCGACGTCAAGGGCGGCGTCATCATGATCGCCGCCACCAACCGGCCCGACATCCTCGACCCGGCGCTGCTGCGCCCCGGTCGCTTTGACCGCCAGATCGCCGTCGACCGGCCCGACATGGCTGGCCGCAAGCAGATCCTCGACGTCCACGCCAAGGGCAAGCCGGTCGAGGCCGGCATCGACCTGCAGACCATCGCGCGTCGTACGCCCGGATTTACCGGCGCCGACTTGGCCAACGTCCTCAACGAAGGTGCGCTGCTTACTGCTCGTACGGGCGGCAAGCAGATCACGCTGGAGATTCTCGAGGAGTCGATCGACCGCGTCATCGCCGGGCCGCAGCGCCGCACCCGGCTGATGAGCGACAAGGAGAAGAAGGTCACGGCCTATCACGAGGCCGGCCACGCTCTGGTTGCCCACGCGTTGCCCAACACCGACCCGGTGCACAAGATCACGATCCTGCCGCGAGGCCGCGCGCTCGGCTACACGATGGTGCTGCCGCAGGAGGACAAGTACTCCCAGACGCGGGCCGAGCTGCTCGACACGCTCGCCTACGCGATGGGTGGCCGGGCCGCCGAGGAGCTCGTCTTCCACGACCCGACCACGGGTGCCAGCAACGACATCGAGAAGGCCACCGCCACCGCGCGGGCGATGGTCACGCAGTACGGCATGAGCGAGCGGCTCGGTGCGGTCAAGTTCGGCCAAGAGTCCGGCGAGGTCTTCATGGGCCGCGACATGGGCCACGGCCGCGACTACTCCGAGGAGGTCGCCGCGACGGTCGACACCGAGGTCCGCGCGCTGATCGAGAATGCTCACCACGAGGCGTGGGAGATCCTGGTCGAGTACCGCGATGTCCTTGACGACATGGTCCTCAAGCTGCTCGACAAGGAGACCCTCAACAAAGAGGAGGTCCTCGCGATCTTCGCTCCGGTCACCAAGCGCGCGCCGCGCAAGGTGATGGACGCCAATGGCAAGCGCCCGCCGTCCAAGCAGCCGCCCGTACTCACTCCGGCCGAGCTCGCCACGATGGGTCCGGCTGACCTGGAGGACTTGGCTCGCGGGCGCAAGGCTAACGGCGGCAAGGCCGCGCCGCGCCGCAGCCCGGCCGGGTCGCGGTCGCGCGCTTCGGTCAACCGCACGGCCAAGACGGACGACAAGACCACCGGGCGTACGAGCCGGACGTCGCGTCGCGCGACGGGGACCGACCCGGCTTCCTGACCAAGTGCCTGCAGACCGCGTGACCGTGTTCAGCGATATCGGTCGCACCCGCGTGATGGGCATCGTTAACGCCACCCCCGACTCCTTCAGCGACGCGCACCTCGTTGACGCGGTCGCGCACGGCCTGCGGCTCGTCACCGAGGGCGCTGACCTGGTGGACGTCGGCGGGGAGTCGGCTCGGCCGGGAGCCGAGCGGGTTTCGGCCGACGAGGAGCTGTCCCGCGTCCTGCCGGTGATTCGGGCGCTCGCCGACTCCGGCTGTCCGGTGTCCATCGACACCACGCGAGCTGCGGTTGCGCTTGCCGCAGTCGACGCCGGCGCCGCCATGGTCAACGACGTCAGCGGCGGGCTTGCCGACCCACAGATGTTGGCGACGGTGGCCGCGCTCGGCGTTCCCTACGTCGCGATGCATTGGCGCGGACACAGCGCCGGCATGCAATCGCGCGCGGTCTATGACGACGTCGTGCCCGAGGTCTGCGCCGAGCTGACCGAGCGGGCCGCGGCCGCGGACGCAGCGGGGGTTCACGGGCTGGTGCTCGACCCAGGGCTGGGCTTTGCCAAGACCGCAGAGCACAACTGGTCTGTGCTGCAGGGGCTGTCCGCGCTGACCGCGCTAGGTCGGCCGCTCCTGGTGGGGGCTTCGCGCAAGGCTTTCCTCGGTGCGTTGCTGGATGGTCGGCCTGAGATCGGCCGCGACGCAGCGTCAGCTGCGGTGGCCGTGCTCGCCGCGCAGGCTGGCGCGTGGGCGGTCCGGGTCCACGACGTACGTCCGAGTGCCGACGCCGTCCGCATCGTCGCCAGGATGTCGGCATGAGCGAGCAGGTCGAGGCGGCCAACACCGCGTTGTACGAGGCGCTGGAGAGTGCCGATGTCGACCGGATGGCCGCGGTCTGGGACGAGGTCGCCCCTGACGACGTGGTGTGCGTCCACCCCGGCTGGCCGATGCTGCGCGGCCGCGGTCAGGTGTTGCGGTCCTTCAGCGCGATCATGGCCAACACCCCGTACATCCAGTTCTTTCTCACCGATGTGCGGGTGGCCGTGACTGGCGACGTCGCCGTCGTGACCTGCACGGAAAACATCCTGACGTCCGTCACGGAGGACGATGGCTCAGCGCAGGTCGTCGCGACCAATGTCTTCGTGCGACGTGGTCAGCACTGGCGGCTGCTGGTCCACCACGGATCGCCGGTGCTCGGCACGGTGGAAGAGGTGGATGACGATGGGCAGTGACCGGATCGCGTTGACCGGATTGCGGGTCCGCGGCCATCACGGCGTACTGGACGAGGAGAGGCGCGACGGGCAGGAGTTCGTCGTCGACGTCGTGCTACGGCTGGACACCCGTGAGGCCGGCGCGAGCGACCGGCTCGGTGACACCGCCGACTACGGCGCCCTGGCGCAGCGGCTGTCCGACGTCGTCGAGCAGGAGCGCTATGACCTGCTGGAGGCGCTCGCCGCGCGGTTGGCCGAGGTGTGTCTCGCGCACCCGCTGGTGTTCGAGTGCGAGGTCACCGTGCACAAGCCGCAGGCGCCGATCGCGATGCCGTTCGCCGACGTTGCCGTGACGGTCGTCCGCCCGTGACCTCGGTGCTGGCGCTGGGCAGCAACGTCGGCGACCGGCTGGCTCACCTGCGCGCTGCGCTGGAAGTCCTGCAGCCGTTCGCTGTGTCACCGGTTTACGAGACCGCGCCGGTCGGACTGGTCGAGCAAGCTGACTTCCTCAACGCGGTGGTGCTCGTCGACGGAGATGCGCTGACCGCCTGGGAGCGGGCGCAGCGTGCCGAGGCCGCCGCAGGCCGGGAGCGCAGGCTGCGGTGGGGTCCGCGGACGCTGGACGTCGACGTGATCGTGGCTGCCGGGTCGGCGCCTGGTCTCGTGCTGCCGCACCCGCGCGCCTTCTCGCGGGCGTTCGTTCTGGTGCCCTGGCTGGACCTTGACGCCGAGGCTTACCTGCCCGGTCATGGTGTGGTCGCCGATCTGGTGGCGGAGCTCGACGTGACTGGCGTACGACGTGTCGACGACCTGGCGCTGCAGTGACCGAGACCCGTCTGCGCTCACTCGCTCTGATCGCTCTCGTCGCCAGCGTGGCCGGCTATCTGCTCGCGACGCTGATCTACTTCGACCTGCCGCCGTTGCCGGCGCTCGCGCCGTCCGGGCTGGCGGTGCTGGCCCTGCTCGAGTTGATCGGCGCCAAGGCGATCCATGACTGGGTGAGTGCTCCGCAGCGGCGCGGGCGGCTCAACGCGCTGCAGGTCGCGCGGGCTGTGTTGCTCGCAAAGGCGTCCTCCCTCAGCGGCTCGATCCTGGTCGGGCTCTACGCCGGGGTTTTCGGGTGGACCTTCGTCCGCAAGGACACGTACGCCTCGGCCGGCCACGACGCACTACTCGCCGGCCTGTCAGCTCTGGCCTCGCTGCTGCTGGTCGTCGCGGCGCTGGTGCTGGAGCGCGCGTGCCGCACGCCTAGGCTGGAGGAGTGACCGCCGACCTGCACCAGCTGTCCACCGAGGAGCTGCGCAAGCAGGCCTTCGACAAGGCCCAGTCATCCCACGACCTGGGCTTCTTCTGGGATCTCGCCAAGCACATGCGCGGGGCCCGCGCTATCGCCGGCGAGGACGGCTCTGGCGGCGGTATCACGGGGACGCTGACCGAGCTGGTCGACCTCGCCCGCGAGCTGATGGGCAAGGACCTCGGCGACGACGAGCCGCTACTGCGCGCCCGTTTCGTGGACTACCTCAGCAGCTGAGCCGGCCCGTACGACGGGGCCCCAGCACGCTGCCGAACCTCTCCGCCCGGACCCTTCGAACATCGCCTTACTTGTCGATGTCGCCGACGACGAAGAACAGCGAGGCCAGGACTGTGACGAGATCGGCGGCCTTGGTGCCGGGCAGTACGGACGGAAGGACCGCGACGTTGTTGAACGACGCTGTTCGCATCGCCAGCCGGTAGGGCGTGCGCTCGCCCTTGGACACCAGGTAGTAGCCCATGGCCCCGAGCGGGTTCTCCGTCCAGACGTAGATCGAGCCCTCCGGGGCTCGGACCGTCTTCGGCAGTTTGAGATTGACCGGCCCGCCCGGAAGGGCATCCAGGCATTGCCGCGTCAGATCCAGGGACACGGCGACCTGGTCGAGCAGGCAGCGGAACCGGGCGTTGCTGTCGCCCGCGGTGTCACCGACGACCTCAACGTCGAGGTCCCCGTACGCGAGATAAGGGTCGTCGCGCCGCAGGTCGAGGTCGACGCCGGACGCGCGCGCTACCGGCCCAGATGCCCCGTACGACAGGGCATCGGCTGACGTGAGAATGCCGACTCCGATCGTGCGCTCAGCGAACAGCGGGTCGGTGCGGATCACCGGGGCGAGCTCGGACCCGACCGCCACGGACACCTCGGCGAGCACCGTCCGGGCGCGGTCGGTCCATCCCTCCGGGACGTCAGCAAGCAGGCCGCCGACGCGGTTGAACATGTAGTGGACCCGCGCTCCGGTTGCCTCCTCCATCAGGTCTTGCAGCCCTTCGCGTTGGTGCAGCGCGCTGACCAGTGGCGCGGAGGTCCCGATCTCCAGCGGAAATGTCCCGAGGAACATCAGCGAGGCCAGCACCCGATTGATCTCGGCGAGCAGGGTACGCAGCCACACTGCCCGTGTCGGCACCTCCATCCCGAGCATCCGTTCGACCGCGAGGACGACGCCGAGCTCGTTGGAAAAGGCTGACAGCCAGTCGTGCCGATTGGCCAGCATCACGATCTGGCGGTAGTCGCGTGCCTCGAAAAGCTTCTCCGCTCCCCGGTGCATGAAGCCGATCCGCGGCTCGGCACTCACGATCGTGTCGCCGTCGAGGGTGAGTGCGAGCTGCAGGCCACCGTGGGAGGACGGGTGAAGCGGGCTGAGGTTGAGCACCACGTCGTCGTCGGAGGTGATCGCGGGCCCAAGCGCGTAGGTACGTCGCTCAACCACCCGCCGAGCCTACGGTGAGCCGTCACAGGTCTGTCACCCTTTCCAGCCGGCGGTGGCGTGACACCACTGGTGGGATGGGTAGGGAACGCAACAGCACGCCACGTAGGCCGTGTCCGACGCCGTTGGGGGCATCCGTGACCACCACCACCGAGGTCGGCGCCGGGCTGCTCGCCCGCTTCACCGACGTACGCGCTCTCACTGATCGCCTGGCCAATCTGCTGTCGGCCGAAGATCACGTCCCGCAGTCGATGCCGGATGCGAGCCCCACCAAGTGGCACCGCGCCCACACCACGTGGTTCTTTGAGGAGTTCTTGCTCGATCCGGCTGGCGGCTACGAGCCGCTTGACCCGGCCTACCGCTTTTTGTTCAACAGTTATTACGAGGCGATCGGCCCGCGGCACCCCCGCCCGCAGCGAGGCCTGATCACGCGACCGGACTGCGCCAAGGTCGGCAGCTACCGGGCCTACGTCGACGCGCGGATGACGGCGGCTCTGCAGAGTGGCCTCATCGACGACGCGGCCGGGCTCGTCTCGCTCGGCCTGAATCATGAGCAGCAGCACCAAGAGCTCCTGGTGATGGACGCCAAGCACCTGCTCTCCTGTCACCCCTTTGGCCCGGCCATGATCGAACGAGCAGCTGACGAAGACGTCGTAGCGCCGTTGTTGACTTGGCGCCCTGTCGAGGGTGGTCTGCACCGCGTCGGTCATGACGGCAAGGGTTTCGCTTACGACAATGAAGGACCGCAGCACCGCGTACATCTGGAGACTTTCGAGATCGCCGAACGTTCCGTGACCAACGACGACTGGTTCGCCTTCATGGACGACGGAGGCTACGAGCGTCCAGACCTGTGGCTGTCCGACGGTTGGCGCACCGTGCAAGAGCAGCAATGGTCCGCGCCGGGTTACTGGTCGCTGCAGGACGGCCGCTGGCAGGTGTTCACCACTGCCGGCGAGCGACCGGTGGCGCAAGCGGAGCCGGTCTGCCA
>JBKJLP010000263.1:0-6465 GCA_046596735.1 Mycobacteriales bacterium
TAAGTGTAGATATGCCGGTGATCCTCACGCTTGAGTCGGCTCGTCGTTGGGACGGGTCGTGGCTCCTGAGGGGAACTGGTTCCTATGGCTCTGGATCGTTGCGTTCTGCCCGCTCATCAACGTCCCTTCGAGGTGCCTGAACTGGGGCATCCGGTCCTGGATCGGTACCTGGTGTTCGTCGCGGCCCGTTGCCGCCCGAACACGGTGCTGGCGGCTGCGTCGGACCTGCGGGCGTTCTTCACCATCGTGGCCAAGGAGCCCGACCAGGTGGACGTCGCGGACGTGCTCGGGTTTATCCATCAGCAACGCCGGCCTCGAGGCAGTGGCAACGTGCTGCGGCTGTCTGACGGTGAGTCCGGCTTGTCATCCCGGACGATCCAGCGCCGGCTGTCGACGGTGTCGGGGTTGTTCTCGTGGCTGCTTCTCCTTGAGGAGATCAGCAAGAACCCCGTCCCTCGCGGGCTGAGCACCCGTCGGCAAGCGGGCCGCCGCAACGGCGTCCCGCTGATTCGTACTCCCCGGACGTTGCCGCAGATCCTGGAGCCCGCGGAGGTCGATGCGTTGCTGCGGGCTCTGCGCCGGTGGCGGGACCGCGCGATGGTCGAGGCCATGCTCCTGGGTGGTCTGCGCCGCTGCGAGATCCTGGGGCTGAGGATGGAAGACCTCCGCCTCGGCGAGGGTCGGTTGTTCATCCATGAGGGCAAGGGCGGCCATCAGCGGCTGATCCCGGTCTCGTCCCGGTTCTTCCGGAGCCTGGCCCGTTACCTGGAACTCGAGCGTCCCGCCGTCGCTGATCCGACGGCGGTGTTCGTGGTGCTTAAGGGGCCGCGGCGCGGCCAACCGCTCGGCGCCGATGGGCTGGACCAGATCGTCAGGGACGCGCGGGCCCGAGCCGGCTTGGCGCACTGCCCCTGCCATGAGCTGCGGCATACCTGCCTGACCCGGCTGCGGGAGGCCGGGATGGCGCTGGAGGCGATCCAGGCCCAGGCCGGGCACCGCAGCATCGAGTCAACCCGGCTCTACCTGCACCTGGCCAACGACTGGCTCGCGGCAGAGTACCAACGGGCCAGCGACGCCATCGATGCCGGCGCGGACCTGCTGGAGCTCCGGGCGTCGGCGGTGGCCCGATGACCGCCCCCGCCCGTCCCCTCGGCACCGCGCACGCCACCGAAGTCGTCCCGACCGAGCTGGACCGCAGGTGGCTCGCGTTGCAGGCCCGGTGCCCGCAGCTGACCGCAACGAGCCGCCGCTACCTGGAGCAACTGTCTATAAGCCTCAGTGCTTCTAGCGTCCGGGTCGCCGACCAGACCCTGCGTGGGTTCTGCACCTTCCTCACCGAGGAGCACCCGCACGTCAGCACGTTCGGGCAGGTCGGCCGGCCCGAGATCGAGGACTACAAGAAGCACCTGGTCAGCCGCCCAGGCCAGAAGCTCGACACGATCGCGACGGCGAACACCGTTCGGCAGCGACTGGGGACGGTCCGGACGTTCTTCGACCGGATCATCGAGTGGGACTGGCCTGAGGCACCGGCCCGGACCCCGATCTTCAGCATCGACCTGCCGATCATTGATGATCCGCTCCCGAAGTTCCTCGACGACGCTCAAGCCGCCGCGCTGCTCCGGGCCGCCAGCGCCCACCCTGACCCGCTGCACCGGCTGGTGATCCACCTGATGCTCCGCACCGGACTACGGGCCGGGGAAGTCGGCGCCCTGGCCGGCGATGCGATCGTCACGATGCGCGACGGACACTGGCTGAAGGTCCCGGTCGGCAAGCTCCACAACGACCGCTACATCCCGTTGCACCCACACCTGCTCGAGCTGCTCACCGACTGGCGCAGCCGGCACGACGACCACGGCACCGGGCTGCTGCTGACCCGAGGCGGCAAGCCGCTGAACCTCGGCAGGATCAGCCGAATCGTCACCGTCATCGCCACCGACGCCGGCCTCGGACACGTCCACCCCCACCAGCTCCGGCACACCTTCGCGACCCAAGCCGTAGTCCGCAGAGTTGCATCTGATGCAACTTGGGGGAGTATTCAGCAGGTTTCGTAGTCGCTGGCCCTGCTGGGATTGGGGTTTTGTCTGGCTGCTCGTTCAGCTCGGTTTTGCCCCAGACACGCCGTCTGACCTGCGGTGATGGGCGCCTGTTGCATCTGACGTCAGTATGCGTCATCCGGTTTGGTTGCCTTGAGTGTCACGATGAGGCATCTGTTGCCGGCCGCGGAGGGTGGCCGGGATGGAGCAGCCGGGAGTAGCGGCGCTGACGGTGCTGGGTGGCGCGACGCCGCTGCGGGTGGAGTCGGCGTTGTTCGAACAGATGCTGGCGGGGTGGCGTCGTCAGCAGCTCAGCCGTCGCCTGGGTGGGTCGTTGATCGAAGGTCGGGAGCGGACGGTTCGGCGCTTTCAGGAGTACGCGCAGGGCTGGCCGTGGGGCTGGCGGTCGGAGCAGCTCGAGCGGTGGGTCGCCGACGGCGGCTGGGCGCATTCCACGGTGCGCGGTTATCAGGGGGCGGTCGGGGCTTTCTGCAGTTACGTGACCGATCCTCGCTACGGCTGGGTCGCGGAGTGCGAGCAGCGGGTCGGTGCTCGACCAGTCCAGATCTGCCACGAGGACAACATGGCCGTGCACGTCGCGGACTACGAGGGCCAGCCGCAGCGGCGGCCGCTGTCGCGGCTGGAGTGCCAGGCGCTTTTCGATGCTGCTGATGATCGGGCACAGCGACTGGCCGGCTCGCGGCGCAAGGGCTGGTTGACGGCGTTTCGGGACGCCACCTTGTTGAAGGTGACCTACGGCTGGGGGTTGCGTTGTCGGGAGGTCACGATGCTGGACCTGACCGACTTCACCGCGAACCCGGCTGCGCCGCGGCTCGGCGCGTTGGGGGTGTGTCACGTCCGGTTCGGGAAGGCGATGCGCGGTTCGCCTCCGCGCCGGCGGGCGGTGGCCAGTGTGATGCCGTGGGCGGTGGAGGCTCTCGCGGAGTATCTCGAGCAGGTCCGGCCGCTGTTTGAGGACGCGGCTCCGGGGGCGTTGTGGCCGACCGAGCGGGGTGGCCGGATCTCGACCCGTTCGGTCGATGACCGGTTCGCGCTCTACCGGGCCGCGGCCGGGATCCCAGCCGAGTTGTCGGTGCACTGCCTCCGCCATTCTTACGTGTCGCACCTAGTCGAGGATGGCGTCGACCCGTTGTTCGTGCAGCAGCAGGTCGGGCACTCGTGGGCGTCGACGACCGCCGTCTACACCACGGTCGGTGCCGATGCGAAGAACCAGATGCTGCGCTCGGCACTGGCCCGAGCGTTCGACATCGACACCAACGTCGGCAGCAAGGTCGACCACTCGTGAGGACAGCGATGACAGCCAAGACCACACGACAGATGGGCTATCACTGGCACCTGCGTCGGTTGATGGCTGAGCGCGGGATGTTCGCCACCACCGACCTAGTTCCGTTGCTCGCCGAGCGCGGGGTGAACCTGTCGAGGGAGCAGGTCTACCGGCTGGTGGTGCGGGTCCCGGAGCGGCTCAACCTGATCGCCCTCGCGGCGTTGTGCGACATCCTCACCTGCACCCCGTCGGACCTGATCGAACCGCATGCCGAAGCCCCCACCAGCAAACGCGCAGCCGCCGCGGGAGGTCCGCCACCTGCTCGACCGAGCCGCGCCAGGGTCGTGCCGCTTTCGGGCACGTGAGTCGTGGAGGTGAGCAGTCGCGACGCCGTTCACGTGAACGGCCGCGTCGATGCTGAACAACGGCGCCAGCAGGTCATCGCTGCGGTCCTGGCGGCTGATCCGGCGCTGACGTTCGTGCAGGTCCAGGCTGCCGTGACGGCGGTCGCGAGCCAGGGCGCGGCGCTACGCAGCCTGGCGCAGGCGTTCACCGCCGACCCGTCCGCGTTGACGATCGGTGCGCCACCAGCGGTCGGACAACTCGTCCTCGCCCTGCGCGCCAGCGGCGCGACGTCACTGCCGGTGCCGGCCTGTGTGAGGTGCGCACGCGAAGGCCTTCCCCTGACCAGATCGGCTACTGGCAAAGGGATCTGCAAGAGCTGCCGGCACCGGGAACTGGCCCAGCCCTGCGCCCGCTGCGGAGTCGTGAAACCAGTCGGCGGCCGCGACAGCGACCATCAGCCGCTGTGTGCTCGCTGCGCCGACCGGCCCCAGCGGGCCTGCGGACGCTGCGGCCGGGTCCGCCGCATCGCCCGCCGCGCCCACGACGACCGACCCGACCTGTGTGACCTGTGCTTCAAGCTCCCGACCGCCGTCTGCAGCCACTGCGGCCGGCACCGGCCGTGCTCGTACGCCACCACCGAGGCACCGATCTGCATCGGCTGCGCACCCCGACGACAGTCCACCTGCGCACGCTGCGGGCAGCGCGCACCAGCCGCCGCGCACTGGCCCGAAGGGCCGGTCTGCGACCGCTGCTACCAGACGGCGTTGCGCCAACGAGGCACCTGCAGCAGCTGCCACACCAGCCGACGGCTCGTCGCGCCACCCGGACCCGACGCGACCCTCTGCGCGGACTGCGCCGGGGTGCCCGTGACCCACGCCTGCAGCGACTGCGGCTTCGAGGACAAGCTCTACGAACGTGGCCGATGTGAACGGTGCGCGCTGCACCGTCGCACCGGTGAGCTGCTGCGCGCTGGCAGTGAGCAGCTCCCCACCACCCTGCTCGGTGTTCACGACGCGATCATCAACACCAGCACCCCGCGCAGCGCCCTGAACTGGCTACGTCAGGGAGCCGGCGCCCGACTGCTGGCCGACCTCGCCGCCGGCCAGCTCCCCTGCAGCCACCAGGCCCTCGACGAACATCCGCAGACCAAGGCCGCCGACTACCTGCGGCACATGCTGGTCGCCGGCGGTGCGCTCCCCGCGCGGGACGAGGCCCTGGCCCGGCTGGAGTCCTGGGTCAACAGCACCCTGCTCACCGACGTCACCAACACCGAACATCGTCGGCTGCTGCAGTCCTACGCCACCTGGCGGGTGCTGCGTCGGCTACGACGCCGCACTGCCGACAAGCCACAGGCCCGGACCGCGACCAGCTTGCCGCGCACCCAGCTGCTCACCGCCCGCCGGTTCCTGACCTGGCTCGACCAGCAGGGCCTCGCGCTGCGCGACTGCCAACAGGGGAACGTCGATGACTGGCTCACCCTCGGGCCCGCCAGCTACTCCGTCAGGGACTTCCTGCTCTGGACAGCCGACCACCACGACAGCCAGAGGCTGATCGTGCCGACCCTGGGCAGAACGACCGGCACCGCGATCGACGGTGATCAGCGCTGGACGCTGCTCGCCCGGCTCCTGCACGACGACACCCTGGACCTCACCGACCGCGTCGCCGGCTGCCTGCTGCTCTGCTACGGCCAGCAGCTGTCCCACATCGCGGTCATGACCACCGATCAGATCCGCCGCCACCACGACCACGTCACCGTGCGCTTCGGCACCTGCGACATCACGGTCCCCGAGCCCCTCGCTGGACTGCTCACCGAACTCATCGACACCGGCCGCCGCTACCGCGGCATCGGGACACCGACAGCAACCAGCCCATGGCTGTTCCCCGGGCACCTCCCCGGCCGCCCACTCAACCCCTCCCGGCTCGGCGAACGCCTACGAGCGGTCGGCCTCCGCGCCCTGCCAGCCCGACGAGCCACCATGCTCCAGCTCGCCGCTGAAGTCCCCGCCGCCGTCCTGGCCGACCTGCTCCACCTCAGCGCAGGAACCGCCACCCACTGGACCCGAGACGCCGGCGGGGACTGGGCCCGCTACGCCGCCTCGATCGCCTACCCGACGACTACAGACCCCGACGAATAGCCCTAACAAGCAGACCCGAGCAAGAGCTATTCGACAGGATTCCAACACTGCCGACTACCAGTATCAACCGTGGGATGCGGATCGAAGCGATCGGCCAAATGCTCGGCCACAAGACCCTGCGGATGACGTTGATCTACGCCCGGATCGCGAACCGGACCGTGGCTGATGAGTACCGCGCCGTCAGCGACCAAGTCGATGCCCTCTACGACGAGCCCGACCTCCCCGGCAGCCCGGCGGACCCGGCCGAGACCGTCGAGATGCGCCGGCTCCGCAACGAGCACCGCCGGATGCTCGGCAACGGCTGGTGCACCAGACCCGCCAAACTCGACTGCGCCTTCGAGACGATCTGCGAAGGCTGCGGGTTCTTCCAGACCACCATCGCCTTCCGGCCGACCCTGCAAGCCCAGCACGACGACGCCACCGCGAAGGGTCAAGACGGCCGCGCCGAGCTGTTCCAGAAGCTGCTCAACAGCCCCGCCGCCCGAGCCGCCCAGTGACCCTGCACCACCCCATCGGCGGGGCCCTCACCGGCCCCGCCGATCACCGGCATATCCCGCAAACGCTTGACAGGATCACCGGCATAAGTGCCGATACTCGAACGGCCATCGGCATTGGCCTCGGGGCTGTTGGGCGAGCTGGTTCTCTGCTCGGCCTACCGATGGTCGGC
>JBKJLP010000347.1:0-7791 GCA_046596735.1 Mycobacteriales bacterium
ATTGACGCCGCGAAGAATGTCAGCCCGGTTGCCACGAGCGACTACGTGCTGGACAACAGCGCCCCGAGTGCCGTCGGTGTCACGCCGCCGCCGAGTCCGGGCAACGACACCACGCCGACGTGGACAATCGTGAGCGTCGCCGGCGTCAAGCTCGAGTGCCGGGTGACCAGCGGGCAGAAGCTCATCAGCGACTACCTCCCGTGCTCGACGACCTTCACCGCTGACCTGTCCGGGCTCCCCGACGGGACCTACACGCTGACCGTCCGAGCGCTCAGCGCAGCCGGCACACCGGGTCCGGAGACGACCAGCAGTTACGTCCTGGATACGACCGCTGCGGCAGCGCCCGGCACCCTCACCGGCCCGACCGGACCATCGCGCAATCGGGCTCCGACGTGGACCTTCGTCTTGGCGCAGGGAAGCACGGCGACCTGCCGCGTCACCTCCAACGGCGTCGTCCTGCGGGACGGTCCGTGCAGCTCGCCGTACACGATGGACCTGTCGTCCGCGCCGGACGGGTCGTACACGCTGACCGTGCGCGCCATCGACGAGGCCGGCAATATCGGTGAGGCTGCCGTCGCCGGCTACGTCCTGCGGACCGTGCCCGCGCCCACGCCCTCCTGGAACCTGGTGCCCGGCTCGCCGAGCTCGACCGTGGACCCGAGTTGGGGCTTCTCCGTCGTCCGGTCGGTCACGGCGCAGTGCCGGCGTCTGCTCAACGGGTTGGTCCGGGAGGACTGGACCGCGTGCACCAGCCCCGTGACGCTGAGCCTGGTCGGCCAGCCGGACGGCAAGTACACCTTGCAGGTCCGCGCCATCGATGTCGCTGGCAACACCTCGAGCCCGATCAGCAGTGACTACGTGTTCGACCGCACCGCCGACCCGATCGTGGCTTTCGCAAGCACCCCGCCGAGCCCGGGCAACGACCTGACGCCAAGCTGGGTCATCGGTGGACCCTCCGCACCGCCGGCCGTCCGGCGAGCCTCCGCTTTGGCCGGCACACCGACCTCGCAGTGCCGGCTGACCACGCCGCGTGGTCCCGGCGCGTGGGCGCCCTGTTCCGGGGGTTACACCGCGGTGACGACGGGAGACGGTGCCTACGTGCTCGAGGTTCGGGCCGTGGATAGCGCAGGAGCGACCGGACCCGTCAGTGCTTCGACGTACGTCCTGGACACGGTGCAGCCCGAGCGCGTGCGCTTCACCGACGAGCCACCGCTGGTGGGCAACGAGGCTGTCGCGTCGTGGTCGTGGAACGATGACCCGCTGGTGACCGTGGAATGCCGGGTCGCCCGTCCCGGCCAAGCGGCAACTCCCTTCGCGCTGTGCCTGTCCCCGCAGGTCATCACCGCAACGAGCCGCGGCGAGGGCAGCTACCAGCTCGACGTCCGACCCGTGGACGCCGCTGGCAACATCGGCGCCGTCACCACCGGGACCTACCGCTACGACCGCACACCGCCGCCGGCACCGGTGTTCGTGACCCGCCCCTCCGGTCGGGGAACGGATCCGCTGCCCAGCTGGACGTTCGCCGTCCCCGTGGACACCCGTGCCACGTGCGTGGCGAGCCACAACGGTGTCGTGATCGCCGACGGGTTCTGCAACGGCTCGTACACGCTGGACTTGCGCGGCCAGCAGCCCGGTGACTGGACCCTGTCGGTCCGCTACACCGACACGGCTGGCAATGTCGGGCCGTCCGTGGTGGACACCTACACCCTGACCGCGGCGTTTGGCCGTGGCGGCGTGAGCGCGCCCGGCGGTGGCTTCGGCACCCCCGGCGCCAGCCCTGTCGGCTCCAGCGGACTGCCCCTCGGCGGTCCCGCTGTTTCGGGCGGTACGACAGTCGCGGTCCCGCCCGCGAGCCGGATCGGGGAGATCGTCCGCAGCCTTGACGCCGCGGCTGAAGCCGTGGCCAAGGCGGTCAATCGGGTTCCAGACGTACGCATTCCGGGCATCCCGCAGGGAGTTGGCGTGCCCGATGCCATCAAGAACGTCATTAACTCGACGATTACCAAGCCGCAGTTACCGCTGGCGCTGTTCTTCGTGGTCCTGCTGTTCCTGCTCGTCCAGAACCGGATCGACCGTCGCGACCCCAAGCTCGCGGCAGCGCCGGTGGCGGCCGAGCCGGATCTGGCCTTCGGACCGCGCGTGCTAGGCACGACCCAGATTCGTACGAGCCGACAGACCGGAGGGGCGACCGCATGAGCCGCTTTCTGCCGGGCCAGGCTGCGGTGGCGGCCAGCACGCGTCGGGCGGCCGAGTCTGTCCCGGTGATCGAGCGGTTCCGGGTCACCCAGTACGTCCGCGTCGCGGCCATCGCGCTGCTGCTGCTCTGCGCTGCCTTCGCGGGGCAGACTCTCGCGCCGGGGCGGCGCGAGGCCCTCGGCGCTACCGCTGCCTACGTCGGGGTCGTGCTGCTCGGTGAGGTCCTGTCCCGCCTGTTGCGTGGGCGGGTCGTCGTGCTCTTCAGCGCGATGCTCATGGCCGACGGCCTGTGGCTCGCGTGGTCGTCCTACCTCACCGGTTCCCTGTCGAGTCCAGTGCGCTACCTCGTGCTGCTGCACCTGGGCGCGGTCGCCCTGCTCGCGTCCTACCGCACCGGCCTGAAGTTGGCGATGTGGCACTCGCTGCTGTTGTTCGCGACCTACAACGGCCAGTTGGACGGCGGCTGGCTGCGCTCGACCGAGCCGGTCGGCGCGGGGGCTCTGGGTGGCACCCTCCAAGAGCGGCTCGTGCTGTTCGTCGTCGTGCTCTGGCTGGTCGCGGTGTCGACGTCGGCGCTGTCGGCGGTCAACGAGCGCGAGTTGCGCCGCCGGCAACTCGACCTCGAGGCCCTTACCGACCTCGCCGAGGCGCTCGAGCGCACGGCCGATTCCAAGAGCGCTGCCAGCACGCTGCTGGACTGCGTGATCGATACGTTCGACTTCCCCCGCGGCGTCGTTGTCGCGAGCCAGGACGGCCAACTGCCGCTGCTCGCGTCGTTCGGTATCGACCCTGACGTCGCTCGCCGCCCCGGACGGCCGTCGGGGAGTGCGGTCATTGCCGAGGCACACGCTACCCACGGGACTTTCCTGGTCAGCGGCCTCGACCCTGCGGCCGACCCCTGGCTCAGCCGGCTGCTACCCGAGGCCCGCAACCTGATCGTGGTACCGCTGCAGGCCGAGGGTCGGCCGCTTGGGGCTCTTGTCCTGGAGCAATCGGCGCGGGAAGGCGATCGGGTTTCGCGTCGGGTGGTTTCCGGACTGGAGCGTTCCGCGTCCTACGCCGGTCTGGCGCTGCGCAATGCCTGGCTGCTCGAGACGGTGCAGCGCCTCGCCGCGACCGACGGCCTCACCAAGATTGCCAACCGGCGCACGTTCGAGATCAACTTGGAGAAGGAGGTCGCTCGGGCGACCCGCAGTTCCGAGCACCTCTCCCTGGTCATGATCGACATCGATCACTTCAAGCGGCTCAACGACGAGCACGGCCACCAGGCCGGCGACGAGGTGCTGCGCAACGTCGCGGCAGCCCTCACGATCGAGTGCCGCGACTTCGATACCGCGGCGCGCTATGGCGGCGAAGAGTTTGCGGTGATCCTGCCGGGCTGCGGACCGGACGAGGCCCTGGAGATCGCCGAGCGACTGCGGCTCTCCGTTTCTGCCGCCCCGTCCGTGGTGCCGATCACCGCGAGCGCTGGCGTCGCCACGTACCCCGGGCACGCCGGGGACGCCGACACGTTGGTGCGGGCCTCAGACGACGCGCTGTACGCCAGCAAGCGCGAGGGTCGCAACCGCACCAGTGTGTCCGAAGGTGTCCCGCCGGAGGCGCAGGTCGACGCGCTGCTCCGCCGCGCGGTCAACCAGCGTCTGGGCCGATCCCGCCCGGACGGTGACGGCCTGGCCCCAACGACGTCGCCTGACGCACGTCCGAGCTCGCCAGCCCCCGCTCCGCGAACGGGCGCGCGCTGACGCTCTAGGCCTGCTGCTTCGTGGCCGGAGTGCGGTCCACGACAGCCTCGACGCGTTCGGGGTCGACGGCGTCAGGGGCGTCGTGCGTACGGATCCGGCGGAGCAGGAACGCCACCCCGACGCCGGCCGCGGCGCCGGCGACGGCGGCTCCGACCGCCCACGGCCACCGACGTGCGGCGACCGGGGGACCGACCCGCTCGCCCCGCAGCACGTCCCAGGCGGCGGACCCGCGGGTCAACGCCTCGTCGAGCCCCTCGACCGCAGGACCGAGCCGGGGGAACGACACGGACTGCGGGACGAACTGGGCGGGTGCATGCACGGGGGCTCCTCGAGGCGCGCCAGCCCGGTGGGATCCAGACCAGCGGGGCCCAGCCTCCCACGGTGACTCCGGACCGGGCGTGCGAGGATCGAGGCAACGGGTGCCGCCGTTTTCCGGCTGGCACCAGAGCGTCGACGAAAGGAATCCGCGTGGCCCGCGAGCTGTTCGCCACCCTGCACACCACCGAGGGACCGATCCGGGTGCAGCTGTTCCCCGATCACGCGCCCAAGACGGTGCAGAATTTCGTCGGACTGGCGGACGGGTCCGGTGAGTGGACCGACCCCAAGACCGGCAAGAAGGGCGAGGGGCCGCTCTACAACGGGACCGTCTTCCACCGGGTCATCTCCGGCTTCATGATTCAGGGCGGTGACCCGCTCGGCACCGGCACCGGCGGTCCCGGCTACCGGTTCAAGGACGAGATCCACCCCGAGCTGGCGTTCACGAAGCCCTACTTGCTCGCGATGGCCAACGCGGGCCCGGGCACCAACGGCTCGCAGTTCTTCATCACGGTCACCAATACCACCCACCTCACGGGCAAGCACACGATCTTCGGTGAGGTGGCCGACCAGGCCAGCCGCGACATCGTCGACAAGATCGCCACGACGCCGACTGCGGCGATGGACCGCCCTCGCACGGACATGGTGATCGACAAGATCGACCTCGAACAGGTCGACAGCTGACCGGACCCGACAGCCCGGTTGAGGCCTCGGTTCAGGTGCCGGTCTGCTACCGGCACAGGGACCGCGAGACCTACGTTCGCTGCACGCGCTGCGACCGCTACATCTGCCCGGACTGCATGCGCTCGGCGTCGGTCGGCTTCCAGTGCCCGGAGTGCGTGTCCGAGGGTGCAAAGTCCGTCCGCTCGGCCCGTACGACGTTCGGCGGTCGCATCAGTGCCGACACCAGCCGCGTCTCGATGGTCCTCATCGCGATCAACGTGGCCGTTTTCGTCATCGGCTTTGGGGTGCCCGACCTGTCCGAACGCTTCGGCAACCTGGCGCTTGCCCGTTCACTCGGCGGAGATCTCATCGGCGTCGGCGCTGGTCAGTACTACCGGTTGGTGACGGCGGCGTTCCTGCACGCGGGGCTCTTCCACATCCTGTTCAACATGTTCGCCCTGATGCAGCTCGGCCCGGTGCTCGAGCGGGCGCTCGGCCGCTGGCGGTTCCTCTCGCTCTACCTGCTTTCTGCGCTCGGCGGATCGGTGGCCGGCTATCTGTTCTCGAGCCCCAACCAACTCGGCGTCGGCGCCTCGGGCGCGATCTACGGTCTCTTCGGCGCCTACTACGTCGTCGTCCGCAAGATGGGCGGCGAGACCGGGGCGATTGTTGGGCTACTGGTGATCAACCTGGTGATCACCTTCGCCGTCCCGATCATCGACAAGCGCGCGCACCTCGGCGGTCTCGCCATCGGCGTGCTCGTCGCGGCGGCGTTTGCCTACGTACCGCGCGGACCGCGTCAGACCCGGCTGCACATCTACGCCTGCCTGGCGGTGGGGCTCGTCCTCGTGGTCGCCGTTGCGGTGCGTACGGGCATGCTCACCGGCTGACTTCGGACCCACCGCTGCGCAGGGCCTGCAGCTCGGCCAGCACCTCGTCGGGCAGTCGGCCGAGCCGGGTGCGAGAGAGCAGCAGCGTCGTGTCGCCAAGGTCGATCTCGAGCAGCTCGGTGCGCCGGTCCTTGACCACGCGCATCCCCTCGACCGTCGCCCACGAGGTGCGGACCCGTCGCCACCCTTGCCGGACCTCGACGTGCTCGGTGTCAGCCCGCAGCACCGGTCCACCGCGCAACTCAAGGGCGGCGAGCAGCACAGCGCCCACCGCTGCTGGGGCGGTCAGCAGCCGTCCGGCCGGGTCCGACAGCGCGGTGACGACAGCGAGCACGGCAGCCAGCGCCAACAACCCACCGGCCAGCCGCCGCGACGTGTCGATGACGAGCTGCGGGGCCTCCATGCCCATGAGCCTGCCTTGAGGACGCGTCGTACGCTGGACGAGCCCGATCCCACTTCCCAGGAGGCCCTCCCATGCGCGACGCCGTCATCGTCGAAGCAGTACGCACCCCCGTCGGCAAGCGCAACGGAGGCCTGTCCGGAATCCACTCCGCCGACCTATCTGCCCACGTGCTGCAGGCCCTCGCCGAGCGCAGCGGCATCGACCCCGCGCTCGTGGACGACGTCATCTGGGGCTGCGTCATGCAGATCGGCGAGCAGACCTTCGACATCGCTCGCACCGCCGTGCTCTCGGCCGGCTGGCCCGAGTCGGTTCCCGGGACCACGGTCGACCGGCAGTGCGGCTCC
Source organism: Mycobacteriales bacterium (assembly GCA_046596735.1). Lineage (GTDB taxonomy): Bacteria > Actinomycetota > Actinomycetes > Mycobacteriales > SCTD01 > RYN-124. The sequence continues at coordinate 6,554 of JBKJLP010000347.1, forward strand.
TCGCAGCAGTCGGTGCACTTCGCCGCCGCAGGCGTCGTCTCCGGCCAGTACGACCTCGCGGTCGCTGGCGGCGTCGAGATGATGTCGCGTACGCCGATGGGGTCGTCCTTCACGGCTAGCCCGCTCGGCGAGCGTTACACCGAGCGTTACGGATCGGACTTCCCCAACCAGGGCATCGGCGCCGAGCAGATCGCCGACCGCTGGGGCATCTCCCGCACCCAGCTCGACGAGTTCTCCCTCGCCTCGCACGAGAAGGCGGGCGCGGCCATCGACCAGGGTCGCTTCGTCGGGCAGATCGCCCCGGTCACCAACCCGGACGGCGTCCTCATCGACACCGACGAGGGTGTGCGCCGCGGCGGGACGCTCGAGAAGCTCGGCTCCCTGAAGGCGGCGTTCCAGGAGGACGGCAAGATCACCGCCGCCAACAGTTCGCAGATCTCCGACGGCTCTGCCGCCTTGCTGATCACGACCTCCGAGTTCGCTGCGGCCCACGGCCTGACGCCCATCGCCCGCATCCACACTGCCGTGCTCGCGGCCGCGGAGCCGATGCCGATGCTGCACGCGCCGATCCCGGCGACCCAAAAGGCCCTGAAGAAGTCCGGTCTCACGATCGACCAGATTGGTGCCTTCGAGGTCAACGAGGCCTTTGCCTCGGTCCCGCTGGCATGGCTCAAGGAGCTCGGCGCGGATGAGAAGGCGCTCAACCCCAACGGCGGCGCGATTGCGCTCGGGCACCCGCTCGGTGGTTCTGGGGCTCGGCTGATGACGACGCTGGTGCATCACATGAAGGACAACGGCATTCGGTACGGCCTGCAGACCATGTGCGAGGGCGGCGGTCAGGCCAACGCCACGATTCTCGAACTGCTCTGATCGCCCGCCCCGGCGGATGTCCACACTGTGGACATCCGCTGGGGAGAACTACACGGTTGTAAGCAACCGCCCGGGATGACTCGGGAGCGCGGGGTTAGCGCCACTGGGTGGAGATGGCGAAGCCGACCACGATGAACCCGAAGCCCACGACCAGGTTCCAGTTATTGAGCGCGCCGACGACCGGCATATCCCCTTGGGTCAGATAGAAGACGACCAGCCAGAGGATGCCGATGCCAAACATCGCCAGCATGAGTGGTGCCAGCCAGACCGGACTGGGCTTCTTGCGTCGGGCGGCTGCGCCAGGGGTCGGCGGCGGCGTGTAGACCACCTTCTTGCGCTTCTTCGACTGGAGCGCGACGTGCCCGAGT
>JBKJLP010000366.1:0-10372 GCA_046596735.1 Mycobacteriales bacterium
CGAACCCACACTGTCGGTGGTTTGAGCACCGTGCGTCTGCCGGTTGCGCGACGGGGGCTAAGCAATGGCGTGTCACAAGCCTACGGGGGCCAAGAGTGGTGCCGGCATTCGACGCCATAGAGTCGACGCGTGAGTGCGCCGCTGCGGGTCCTCATCGCCGAGGACGAAGCGTTGATCCGGATGGATCTGCGCGAGATGCTCGACGAAGAGGGCTACGACGTCTGCGGCGAGGCCAGCGACGGTGCTACGGCAGTGCGGCTGGCCCGCGAGTTGCGACCAGCCGCGGTGCTCATGGACGTGAAGATGCCGGTGCTCGACGGCATCTCGGCCGCTGAGCAGATCGTCGGCGAGCGGATCGCGCCGGTGGTGATGCTCACGGCGTTCAGTCAGCGCGACCTCATTGAGCGAGCCCGGCAGGCCGGCGCGATGGCTTACCTCGTTAAGCCGTTCCAGCGCCAGGACCTCGCCCCCACGATCGAGATGGCCGTGTCGCGCTTCACCGAGCTGGTGTCGCTGGAGAAGGAGGTCGCCGATTTGGGCGGCCGCTTGGAGGTCCGCAAGCTGGTGGATCGCGCCAAGGGCATCCTGCAGTCCGAGCGTGGGATGAGCGAGCCAGAGGCGTTCGGCTGGATCCAGCGGACGTCCATGGACAGCCGCCAATCGATGCGCGCCGTCGCCGCTGCCGTGGTTGCGGGCGAGTTTCCGACGGCAGCCGAGAAGCCCTGAGAGCGCCGCCTGACCCTGCGACCGTCACCCTGCGTTAGGACACGGCCTGGTTACGACGTGCGCGGTTGCTGGCAAGAGCGGCCCGGTTGCCTATACGTTCCGGCGTGCGGCAGCAGTTTCGCTGGCGTGCGGTGGGTCCCGGCATGGGACCTGCGCGAATCACGAAACTGGGGAGTACGCGTGCTGGACCGACGTTTCATCCGATGGGCCGCGCCTGTCGTCCTGGGCGCGCTCGCGCTGACCGCCTGCGGTGGAAGCAGCACCGGCGACAACGCCAGCGGAGACGCCAAGAAGACCTACACGATCGGGTATCAGGGCCCGCTGAGCGGCGACAACGCTCAGCTCGGCATCAACATGGACAACGGTGTGCAGTTGGCGATCGAGCAGGCCAACGCCAAGGGCGACCTGCCGTTCGACCTCAAGTTCACCAACAGTGACGACGTCGGCGACCCGGCGCAGGCTCCGGCCGCTGCGCGCAAGCTCATCGACAACTCGTCTGTGGTGGGCGTCGTCGGGCCGGCTTTCTCCGGCGCGACCGCCGCCTCGGAGCCGCTGTTCAGCCAGGCCAACCTGATCTCGGTCAGCCCGTCGGCTACCCGTGCCGACCTGACCGACCTCGGCTTCACGAGCTTCGTACGCGTGGTCACCGGTGACACGATCCAGGGCGCCAAACTCGCCTCGTACGTCTCCAAGGGCCTGAAGGCGAAGTCCGCTTACGTCGTCGATGACAAGAGCGCGTACGGCGCTGGTCTGAACAAGTTCGTCAAGGAGCAGCTCAAGACTGATGGCGTCAGCGTCACCGAGGAGGGCCTTGCCCCCACGAAGGACTACTCCGCCCTCGCCACCAAGGTGGTCGGGGCGAAGGTCGACGCGGTCGTCTACGGCGGTTACTTCGCCGAGCTCGCCCTGTTCGTCAAGGCGCTGAAGGCGGCCGGTTTCAAGGGCGCTGTGGTGTCCGGCGACGGCTCGAAGGACGACCAGCTCATCAAGCAGGCTGGCGCTGCGGCAGAGGGTGCTTACCTCACGTGTGCCTGTGGCGGTCCGACCAAAGCCGGTGACACGGCGGCGGAGACCTTTGCCAAGGACTACAAGGCGAAGTTCAATGCCGAGGCTGGCACCTACTCGGCCGAGGCGTTTGACTCGGCCAACGTCATCATCGCGGCAATGAAGGGTCTGGGCGGCAACATCACCCGGCAGAGCGTCGCCGACGCCGTCAAGAAGACCAGCGGTTTCGCTGGTGTTACCCACTCGATCACCTTCGACGAGCGCGGTGAGGGTGGAACTGGCGAGATCTACATCTTCCAGGTGAAGACCGGCAAGATCGAGTTGTTGGGTCTTTCGGACGACCTGCAGAAGTAGGACAAACAACCGCACGCCGGCCCGGGGTAACAGCCCCGGGCCGGCGTGCGTCACCCCCTGAGTAGAGGACGCACCCTCGCCCATGTGCTTCACCCAGTCCTTCTGGCAGTTGACGGTTTCCGGGCTCGCGCTCGGGTCGGTCTACGCCCTTATCGCTTTGGGCTACACGCTTGTTTACGGCGTGCTCCAGTTGATCAACTTCGCCCACAGCGAGGTCTTCATGCTGGGCGGCTTCGGCGGGCTCTTCGTCGTTCGCGGGTTCGGCTTTGTCGACCCGCACGGAGTGACCTCGGTGTTCCTGGTTATCGCGGGCATCCTCGGCGGTGGAGCCCTGGGCGCCGCAACCGCCTTCGGGCTCGAGCGCGTGGCCTACCGCCCGCTACGCCGCCGCGGGGCGCCGCGCTTGGCCTTCTTGATCAGTGCGATCGGGGCGTCGCTGTTCCTGCTCAACTTGGCCGGCAAGGAATTCGGGCGCTTCAACAACCCGATGCCCTCGCTCTACACGAGCGGCCGAGTCTTCTCCTTGTTTGGCGCTGACGTCACCACCAACCAGGTCGTCGTCGCCGTTACTGCCCTGGTCATGTTGATTGCGCTTGACCGGATCATTGCCACGACACGCCTGGGCATGGGCATCCGCTCGGTCGCTCAGGACGCCGAGGCCGCTGAACTCATGGGCGTGGACATCAACAAGGTCATCACCCAAACGTTCGTCCTGGGTGGGTTCCTTGGAGGAGCCGCTGGCTTCCTGTTCGGCATCCAGTTCGGCGTGCAGTACAACATGGGCTTCTCCGCTGGAACGAAGGCGTTTACGGCCGCGGTCCTGGGCGGCATCGGCAACGTCCGCGGCGCCGTGATCGGCGGCTTGGTGCTGGGAATCGCGGAGAACCTCGGCGTCGCCTGCGTCTCCTCCGCCTGGCGCGACGTGATCGCGTTCATGATCCTGGTGCTGGTGCTGATGATCCGCCCGACCGGCATCCTCGGCGAGCGATTGGGACGGTCCGCATGAGCAACTCCGCACGCCGATGGAGCGAGCGCGACGAAGTGCGGCGCGGACTGAGCCTGTTCTTGCTCCTTGTGGGGCTCGCCGTTGTCACCGGTCCTGACGGCAGCCAGGCCGCGCCGTACTCCGGACTGCGTGACTCCCTGCTCACCACCCACGCGATCCCGTACTACGTCATCGGACTTGCCCTCGCAGGAATCTCGGCCTTCGGGCAGCGCCTGATCGTGCCGGTCAACCGCACCGCGGGGCAACTACGCGGGAAGGCCGTCGGGGCGCACATTCCCAAGCCGGTCAAGATCGCCGGGCTGGTGGTCTTGGCCGTCGTTCTGTTGGTCTACCCGACAACGCTTTCGCCGTTCTGGCAGACCGTGCTCGTCGACCAGATCGGCATTTACGTCCTGCTCGCCGTGGGGCTCAACGTCGTGGTCGGGCTAGCAGGGCTCCTCGACCTCGGTTACATCGCCTTCTTCGCGATCGGTGCCTACACCACCGCCTACTTCACCGACAAGCTGCCGGTCCATCCGCCGTTCGTTCTTACGCCCTTTGCGGTTTTCCCGTTCGCCGTGCTTGCGGCGTTGGTCGCCGGGGTGATCCTCGGAGCACCGACGCTGCGCCTACGCGGTGATTATCTGGCGATCGTCACCTTGGGGTTCGGGGAGATCGTCCGGATCGTTGCCGTCAACAGCGACGGGATCACCAATGGTCCGCAGGGCGCGTTCGGAATCCCGCACTTCGAGGCGTTTGGTTACAAGTGGACCCTGGACTCGCTGCCGTATCACTACTTGCTGCTCGTCGTGGTTGTGGCGATCATCTTCTTCTTCCGTCGACTCGATGACTCGCGCGTGGGCCGAGCGTGGGCGGCGATCCGCGAGGACGAAGTTGCGGCTTCAGCGACCGGCATCCCGACGCTGCGTTTCAAGATCCTGGCGTTTGCGATCGGCGCGTCAACGTCGGGGTTTGCTGGTGTCATCTACGCCAGCAAGGTTGGCTTTATCAACCCGGACAATTTCCCCCTGCTGCTGTCGATTCTGGTCTTGACCATGGTGATCTTCGGCGGGATGGGCAACATGTACGGCGTGATTCTCGGGGCTGCGGTGCTGGGCTGGTTGCCCAACGTGCTCAAGGATTACGTGCCGGCGACGGACCGGTTCATCTACTTCGGGGCCCTGCTGGTGGTCATGATGATCTTCCGTCCGGAGGGGCTGCTTCCATCACGGCGCAGAGCTCGGGAGATTCACCTTGCTGAGGCAGGAGTCGGCGCTGCCGACAGCCTCGGCGCGACCCCGGGCCAGGGCCGATGACTGCCCCGGCAACGCGGGCTGAGTCTTCGGCGGCGGTGGCACCGGATCCGGTCCTGGAAGTGCGCGACCTCACCCTGCGCTTCGGTGGGTTGACCAGCCTGAATGCGGTCAGCCTCACCCATCAGCGAGGCGACGTGCTGTCGGTGATCGGGCCCAACGGCGCGGGAAAGACCTCCCTGTTCAACTGCCTTACCGGCGTCTACAGCCCGCAGTCCGGCAGCGTCCTTTTCCACGAAGAGGGCCAGAAGCCCGTCAAGGTCTTGGGCAAGAAGCCGCACGCGGTCAATCGGCTCGGCATCGCGCGGACCTTCCAAAACATCCGGCTGTTCAATGCCTTAACCGCCGTGGAGAACGTCAAGATCGGGATTGAGTCGCGGCAGCGCACCGGACCGATCGGTGCGATGCTGCGGGTCCCGCGCACGCGCCGGGAGGAGCGCTTCAGCGATCAGGAGGCCTTCCGGCTGCTGGAGTTCGTGGGGCTCGCCGACCGGGCCAACAATGTGTCCGCCGCGCTTCCGTACGGGGCTCAGCGCCGACTGGAGATCGCCCGCGCGTTGGGGACGAAGCCCAAGCTCCTGCTGCTCGACGAGCCCGCAGCCGGCACCAATCCAGTGGAAAAGCAGGAGCTCGAAGTCCTGATTCGCGCGATCGCTGACATTGGCGTCAGCGTCCTGCTCATCGAACACGACATGCGGCTGGTCATGTCCGTGGCGACGCAGGTCGTCGTGCTGAACTTCGGCCAGGTGATCGCCGCAGGGAGACCGGCGGAGATCCAGCGGGATCCGGCCGTTGTCGAGGCCTACCTCGGTACGGGCGCGGACGACGTCCCGCCGCCCGTCGATGCACCCGTGGAGGAATGACGTGGCGCTGCTCGAGCTCCAAGATGTTCAGGTCAAGTATGGCTCCGTCACGGCGCTCAAGGGCATCAGTCTTGAGGTCAACGAGGGCGAGATCGTCACGCTGCTCGGGGCCAACGGGGCGGGCAAGACCACGACCCTGCGCACCATCTCCGGTCTCCTGCGCCCCGCCGCCGGCAGCATTCTGTTCGAGGGGGAGCCCATCGCCTCAGTCCCCGCGCACCGCGTCTTGGGGCTGGGCATCGGACACGTGCCTGAGGGCCGACGGATCTTCCCGCAGATGAGCGTGCTGGAAAACCTGGAGATCGGGGCCTATCAGCGCAAAGGCGGCAATCGCCAGGTCATGGACCACGTCTTCGATCTGTTCCCGGTGCTGGCGGAACGTAAGGGACAGGACGGCGGGACCCTGTCCGGTGGTGAGCAACAAATGCTGGCGATCGGACGCGCACTGATGAGCGGACCGCGGGTGCTGCTCCTGGACGAGCCGTCCATGGGCCTCGCGCCGATGATTGTGGCTCGGATTTTTGACATCCTGGCGCAGATCAACGCCGACGGGATGACCGTCCTGCTCGTCGAGCAGAATGCCGCTCAGGCGCTCAAGCTCGCCTCCCGCGGCTACGTGCTCGAGACCGGCAACATCGTGATGAGCGACGACGCCACGACCTTGCTGTCCGACGACCGGGTGCGCGCGGCCTACCTCGGTGAGGACATCGGCGCGGCCTGAGCCGGCCGAGCGGTCAGCGCAACAGGTCGACCAGCGCGGTCAGCGCCGGGGCGGCGATCAGCGCCGGCAGCATGTCGCCGACCGGGATGGGCCGGATCTGCAGCAGGCGCAGGCCCACACCGAGCAGCAGGACCCCGCCGGTAGCGGTGACGGAGGCGACCAGCGACGCCGGGAGCAGGCCGCCTAAGAAGACGCCGATCACCGTCAGTAGGCCCTGGAAAACCGCGACAGACAGGGCGGAAGCGGCGACGCCCCAGCCCAGCGAGGCAGCAAAGGCCAGGGAGGCGAAACCGTCCAGGGTTGCCTTCAGCGCCAGCTGGTCAATCCCGCGGCCCAGGCCGTCTGAGAGGGCCCCGAGTACGGCCAGTGGTCCCACCACGAACACCAGGGACGCGCTCACGAACCCCTCGATGAACCTCGCCCGACCCTCGCTACCGCCGCCAGCGGACCACCGTCGCTGCAGCGCCCCGCCGATGTGCTCTAGCCGGTCCTCCAGGCGGAGCAGCGAGCCGGCGATCCCGCCGAGCACGAGGGCTCCAAGGACGATGAGGAGCGTTCCGCCTCGACTCACCGCAGCCACAAAGGCGGAGTCGTCCAAAGCAGCCAGGTTCAGCCCGCCGATAACCAGGACCACCAGACCGAGGGCGTCGGTGACGGTGTGCCGGGTGCGCTCGGGGAATCGTCCACCGATGAGGACGCCAACTCCCGAGCCGACCAGGATGGCGGCGACGTTCAGCGCCGTCCCCGCTCCGCGGACCACGCTCACACCGCCTTCGCTGGTCAGAACTGGGGATGCACGCCGCCACCCACGTCGCGCTAGTGTCGATTGTCCGCTCAGCGTAGATCCCCGGCGGACGTCGTACGCCTCACCTTGGGGGTCGCGAGCTCTGGGAGCCGTGCATGGCTTGGTCATCGGTGCGGGTTCGCCCGGCGGTGCTCGCGGACGTGCCTGCGCTGCTGGCGTTCGGCGAGCAGTTGCGCGACCAGCTCGCCGTGACCCCCGAGGCGCTCCGGGGCCGAGGCACCTCCGCCGCCGCCCGCGAGGGTTTGGCGGCGCGCTACACCGACGCCTTGACCGCGCAGGACCGGCACCTCGTCGTAGCCGTTGACGACGCGGACGTCCCGCTCGGCATGGCGCTCTTCAGCATCGCGCCGGCGAATGCGCTTTTGGACATCCCGGCCCTGCACGTGAGCCACGCGGTGGTCGATGACCGACACAAGCGACGGGGTGCCGGTAAGGCGTTGGTCGCTGCGGCCGCCTCCTACGCCGAAGAGCGGGGACTGGAGCAGGTCGTGGTCTCGGTCAACCCGGGCTCGCGCGATGCCAACCGCTTCTTCGCCCGGCTCGGCTTCGCGCCGCTCGCTGTACGCCGCGTCGCCCCCGTCTCCGTGCTGCGGCGCCGGCTGCAGGCCGCCGACAGCGGTCCCAGCGAGGTGCTGCGCCGTCGCGCTCGGCGTCCGGCGCGCCTGCGCAGCGGCGCCGCGGCGCTTCCGCTCGGCGCCGCCGGTCCGGAGTCCTGACCTAGCGGTTCTCGCGCAGCATGCAGGTCAGCCGCACGGTGCACACCCGGCGACCCTGCTCATCGCGCACCACGGTTTCGCTGGTGACCAGCGTGCGTCCCACGTTCAACGGCGTCGTGGTGCCGGTAACGAGCCCGGAGAGCGCTGACCGGTGATGCGTGGCGTTGATCTCGATGCCGACCGCGGCCCGGTCGGGCGGGCAGTTCATCGCCGCCAGCATCGAGCCGAGCGATTCGGCCAGGGCCACCGACGCACCGCCATGCAGGAGCCCGTACGGCTGTCGGTTTCCCTCGACCGGCATCGTGGCGATGACGCGCTCGGGGTTCGCCTCGAGGATCACGACGCCTAGCTTGTGGTTGAGCTCGCCCATGTTGTCCGCGATCAGTGCGTCGACGTCTTGGCTCATTCCGGCTCTCTCCTCGTGGCTCTCTAGACTCGCAGAGTGGCAGCCAAGCAGACCGACGAACCCACCCGCTCGCGTCTTCTGCTGCTGGATGGGCACTCGCTCGCCTACCGCGCGTTCTTCGCCCTGCCGGTGGAGAACTTCAGCACCACGACCGGCCAGCCCACCAACGCCGTCTACGGCTTCACCGCCATGCTCATCAATGTCTTGCGTGACGAGCAGCCGACCCACATGGCGGTCACGTTCGACATCTCCAAATCCAACTTCCGGCACGAGACCTACTCCGACTACAAGGCCGGTCGGGCCGAGACGCCGCACGACTTCAAGGGCCAGGTCTCGCTCGTCCGCGAGGTGCTCGAAGCGCTGCGCGTGCCCGTCGTGTGCGCTGAGGGTTTCGAGGCAGACGATGTCATCGCGACGCTCGCCACGCAGGGTGCCGCCGACGGCATGGACGTCCTGATCGTCACCGGCGACCGCGACGCCTTCCAGCTCGTCACTGAGCGGGTGACGGTGCTCTACAACAGTCGGGGCGTCTCGGACATGCGCCGCATGACCCCTGCGGCCGTCGAGGAAAAGTACGGCCTGACGCCCACGCAGTACCCCGAGTTCGCGGCGCTCCGTGGTGACCCCAGCGACAACCTGCCGGGGATCCCCGGCCTCGGTGAGAAGACCGCCACCAAGTTGATCCAGCAGTACGGCGACATCGCTCACCTGGTCGACCACGTTGACGAGGTCAAGGGCAAGGTGGGCGACAACCTGCGGGCGGGCATCGCCAGCGTGATGCGCAACCGCCAGCTCACCGAGCTCGTCCGTGACGTGCCCCTCGAGGTGCACCCGAGCGAGTTGCGGCTCGGCCAGTGGGACCGCGACGAGGTGCACAAAGTCTTTGACGCCCTGCAGTTCCGGGTGCTACGTGAGCGGCTTTACGCAACACTGTCGTCGGTCGAGCCCGAGGCGGAGCAGGGCTTCGCCGTGGACAGCGCTCGCGTGCTCGCGCCCGGTGAGGTGAGGGCCTTTCTCGCGGCGCTGCCGACTGGCGTGCGCATCGGCATGCACGTACGCGGGTCGTGGGCGAGGGGGACCGGCGACGCCACCGGGATCGCGCTGGCCGCCCAGTCGCCCGCCGAGGGGGAGCCAGCTCGGGACGATGACGCCGCCTTTGTCGAGCTCGAGACGCTGACGCCCGAGGACGAGGTCGCCCTCGGCACGTGGCTGGCTTCGGACGCACCCAAAGCGCTGCACGACGCAAAGGGACCGATGCTGGCGCTGCACGCCCGCGGCTGGTCCCTCTGCGGCGTCACCAGCGACACGGCCCTCGCTGCCTATCTAGCGCTGCCGGGCCAGGGCGTGTTCGACCTCGCCGACCTGTCGCTGCGCTATCTGCGCCGCGAACTCCGGGCCGAGGCCGCCACTGACGGTCAGCTCAGCCTGGACGGCGGCGAGGACGAGCAGGCTGCGTCAACCGCGATCGTGCGGGCCCGCGCCTGTGCTGACCTCGCGGTCGCCCTCGATGAGGACCTGGAGCGCCGCGGCGGGACGACGCTGCTGCGCGATCTCGAATTGCCACTCGTCGCTGTGCTCGCCGACTGCGAGCGGACCGGCATCGCCGTGGACACCGACCACCTCGCCTTGCTCGAGGCCAAGCTGCGTGAGTTGGTCAAGAACGCCGCCGATGAGGCCTACCTGACCGTCGGGCACGAGTTTCACCTTGGCTCCCCGAAGCAATTGCAGGCGCTGCTGTTTGACGAGCTAGGCCTGCCCAAGAGCAAGAAGATCAAGACGGGCTACACCACCGACGCAGATGCCCTGCAGAACCTGCTCGGCACCCACCCGGTGATCGAGGCGCTACTGCTGCATCGGGAGATGACCCGGCTGCTGATGGTGGTCGAGAAGCAGTTGCTGCCCACCGTCGCCGACGACGGCCGGATCCACACAACGTTCAAGCAGATGGTCGCGGCGACAGGTCGGCTCTCCAGCGACAACCCCAACTTGCAGAACGTCCCGATTCGCACCCAGCAGGGACGCGAGATCCGCCAGGGATTCGTTGCCGGTCCCGGCTTCGAGTCGTTGATGACAGCCGACTATTCGCAGATCGAGATGCGGATCATGGCCACGCTGTCCCACGACGCCGGGCTGATCGAGGCGTTCACGACCGGCGAGGACCTGCACACCTACGTCGCCTCCAGGGCCTTCGGGTTGCCAGTGGAGCAGGTGGACAGTGAGCTGCGCCGGCGGGTCAAGGCCATGTCGTACGGCCTGGCCTACGGCCTGTCCGCGTACGGATTGGCCCAGCAATTGCGGATCACGCCGGACGAGGCCAAAGAGCAGATGACGGCCTACTTCGAGCGGTTCGGGGGCGTGCGCGACTACCTGCGTGACGTCGTGGACCAGGCCCGCAAGGACGGCTACACCTCAACGATTCTGGATCGCCCGCGCTACCTGCCTGACCTCACCAGCGACAACGGCCAGCGCCGATCGATG
>JBKJLP010000434.1:0-2668 GCA_046596735.1 Mycobacteriales bacterium
AGCTCGCAACCAACGAGTCCCCGGCCCACGCCCAAGCCGTCCGCAGGCACGGTCACCGTGACCGACGCAGATAGCGGAAGCACCATCCGGCTGGCTATCGGACAACGGTTGCGCGTGCGCCTTTCCGGCGACACCTATACGCCGCCGGAGAGCTCCAACAGCGCTGCCCTGCCGCGCCGCTCCAGCACCGGCGGCTATCCGAGCAACCAACCGGTGGACGCCGCCTTCGAGGCCACCGCCGCGGGGATCGCCGACGTCACCTCACAGACCGACGCGGCCTGCTTTCACACCGAGCCGCGCTGCATGATGCCGACCCGGCAATGGTCAGTCCGCGTGGAGGTTCGCTAGATGTCATTTCTGTTCGGGAACAGGAGGCGCCGCGCGCGCGCTCTTGCTGGCATGACCTTTCCCGTAGAAAAGACCGACGAGCAGTGGAAGGCCGAGCTCAGCCGGGAGGAGTACGCCGTACTCCGCCAGGCCGGCACGGAGCGGCCGTTCACCGGTGAGTACAACGACACGACCACCACCGGCACCTACTCCTGCCGGGCGTGCGACGCCGACCTGTTCACCAGCGAGACCAAGTTCGACTCCCATTGCGGCTGGCCGAGCTTCTACGCGCCCAAGGAGGGCGACGCCGTCATCCTGCGCGAGGACGGCACCCTGGGCATGAAGCGCACCGAGGTGCTCTGCGCGTCCTGCGGCTCGCACCTCGGGCACGTCTTCGAGGACGCTCCGCAGACCCCGACCGGCGACCGCTTCTGCATGAACAGCGTCAGTCTGCGCCTTACCCCGTCCGAGTAGCCCAGCGCTACGGCAGGGCGGCGACGATATCGGCGAGCGGCTTGGCGACGCCGGTGAAGAACGGCGTCTCCAGCTTGGTGTGCAAGCGCGCCCGAGCCGTCCGTAGGTGGCGCATCGCGTCGACGATCCGGTGCAGCTCATCGGCCTCGAAAGCCAGCAGCCACTCGTAATCGCCGAGCGCGAAGGCGGCGACGGTGTTGGCGCGCACATCCTCGAACTCACGACCCATGATCCCGTGCTCGCTGAGCATCCCCTTGCGCTCGTAGTCGGGCAGCAGGTACCACTCGAGCGAGCGGTTGAAGGGGTAGACGCAGACCCACTTCTTGGGGTCCTCGCGGCGGACGTAGGCCGGGATGTGGTTGCGGTTGAACTCCGCCGGGCGGTGCAGGCCGACGCTGGACCAGACCGGCGCAAGGTGGCGGCCGAGCCGAGTCTGGCGGAAGCGGCTGTAGGTGTCCTGCAACACGTCGATGTCGGCGCAGGTCCACCAGATCAGGACGTCGGCCTCGGCCTTGAAGCCGGCGACGTCGTAGGTGCCGCGGGTGTAGACGTCCTTCTCCAGCGCGGCATCGAGGAACGCTTGGCCCTCCTCGGCGAGCGAGGCGCGGTCCTCGTCGGCGATCGGCGACGTTGCCCGGAACACGCTGTACATCGTGTAGAGCAGTTGCTCGTTGAGCTCGCGCGCCTTGGCCGCCTCGGGCCGGTCCTCAGTCATGTCGGCAGTCATGTCCACCATTGTCGGCCATCTGCGCCAGCACCGCAGCAGCCGCCTCCTGACCGCTGCGGACGACGGCCGGGACACCGACCCCGTCGTACGCCGCTCCCGCGACGGCAAGGCCCGGCGGCAGCACCGCGCGCAGGCTGCGCACCCGGTCGAGGTGACCGACCGCGTACTGCGGCAAGCCGCCGCCCCAGCGGGTCACCCGGCTGTCAACGATCGCCCCGACCGTGCCGTGCGTCATCGTCAACTCGTCGCGAACGATCGCCACCAGCTCGGCATCGTCGCGCTGAAGTTCGACCTCCTCGCCATAGCGGCCAACGCTCGCGCGGACAACGGCCAGCCCTGGACCTTCGTACGCCCATTTGCGGCTGGTGAAGGTGACCGCCTTGGTGGTCCGCCCCTCTGAAGCAGGCACGAGGTAGCCGCTCCCCTGCCCCGGCGCCTCGCCCTTGAGCACGAGCGTGACGATCGCGACGCTGGCGTAGTCGGGGCCGTCGAGGGCGTGCGCCGGCACGTGGCCGCGCAACAGGCGGGCCGCCGCCGCGGCCGGGACGGCAAGGATCACGGCGTCGCAGGTGATGGACACGGGCGCGGTGGTCGGCCCATGCACGACCGACCAACCGGTCGGCGTACGGGAGACGGCGCTCACGGGCGTGCCGAGCTCGACCTCCGCGCCGCTGGCTGCGGCCACCGCGGCGGGCAGCCGACCCAGTCCGCCGGGCAGGCCGGCGAAGACCGGACCGGGCGCGGGGTTGCCACGTGCTGCGCGGGCCGCCAGCAGCAGGCTCCGGTGCTCGCGCAGCGGCCCGACCAGCGCGGGCAGGGTGGCCTGCAGGGACAGGTCGTCGGCGCGACCGGCGTAAACCCCGCCGAGCAGGGGGTCGACCAGTCGCTCGACCACCTCGTTCCCGAGCCGATGGCGCACCAGCGCACCGACGCTGACGTCCTCGGTGACCTGCTCGCCGGGCGCGATGAGGTCCAGCGGCACCCTCGCCAGGCCCGAGGCAGACAGGACCTCGGACCGAGCCAACGCGGCGAGGTCAGCCGGGACACCGAGCAAGGTGCCGGTCGGCAGCGGCCGCAACCGTCCGCGGGTGAGGACAAACGCCTGCCCAGCGGCGGGTGAGAGCAACTCGTCACCCAGCC
>JBKJLP010000456.1:0-5565 GCA_046596735.1 Mycobacteriales bacterium
GCCTTGGCGTCCCGGGCGGCGGCGGCAGCGCGGTCGACCTGCACGATCCACCGCGCGACCAACGCAGCGAGCTCACCCGGGGCCTGACCGCCATAGCGGGCCAACATCACCAGCACGACCGCGTGGCGCTGCTCCACGCTCAGCTCAACCCTGCCGAGCTCCCGCAGGACCGCCAGGACATGGCGCTCAGTCAGCACACCGGACTCGACCGCCTCCAACAGGCCAGGGAGCTCCGCGAGCGACAAGGCCTGCGCCACCAAATTGCCGCCGGTCGTCGACGTCGCGCCGATCGCCAAACCGACCTCATCAGCGGCGAACTCGCGCTGCGCCCCCGTAGCCCTGTTGTAGGCAGCGACGATCTCGCGCATCTGCCCGGCGAACGCCGCATCCTTGAGCTGCTGCCAACGACCGATCGCGTCGAGCTCCTCGGTCGGCGTCGCGGTGAACAACAAGCCGTCAGTCCGCGCGATCGAGGAGTCCACCAACGCCGCCAACTCCTGCGGCGACAGTGCCGTCAGCACCGGTCGCGAGGACCAGTCAGTGGAGGTGGACATGACCCAATTTTACGACCCGGGTACGACAATTTCCGAGTCGCCAACAGGCACGAAAGCCTGATGCAGCAACGGATTTCTTACTCCGACCGAGCGCCCGCTCGGATAACCGCGCCAGCAGGGGCTAGCGGACGCGCACGTTGGTCTGGGCGGCGTCGGGCTGGCAGACCCGGCACGGCTTGAGCTCGGTCGACCGTGCCTCATCCGGCGTGAGGTAGGACGTCTCGTCGCGCCCGTCGACCAGCCGGCAGCCGGCGACGTGATAGGAGGCGCTCCCTGCGACGAGCAGATCTGAAGCGTCACTGGGGGCCAACGCGTCGACGCGCGAGCCGCCGCCGAAGCCGCCGCTGGAGAGGGCCTCGGCCAGCAGCTCCAGCTTGTCCTCGAGCCGGGCGCGGTCCTCGCGGCCGCTCTGCACGAGGATCATCGCCGCGCCAAGGATGACCAGGGCCAGCCCGAGCATGCCCCCGGAGACGAGGTAGGGAATCTGACCGAGCAAGGTGAACTGGCCGGCTGCGCCGTTCCAGCCGATCCCGATGACAAGGAGGCCGACGCCAGCGAGGGCAAGGCCCGCCTTGCCGCCGAACTTGCCGAACTGTGGCTGCTGCATCGGTCGTCCCTCTCGCGCGCGGTCAATGACGTCCGAGCCTACTTCGACATCACGCTCCAAAGTCCTTCTGGCGCGTGCGGAGTTGATCAACGAGCGCGGCGGCCGCGGCGAGCCCGCAGGTAGTCGCTGACGACGTATTCACCCAGTCGCGACGGGTCGGGGGAAAACACCCGGCCGCCGTTGCGGTCGGCGATCGCCTCGACGAAGTGCACGAGCGCGGGCTCGTCGTCGAGCATGAACACGTTGATGGTCGCGCCACGGCGGGTAATCCGTTCGACCTCGGCCATCGTCAGCGCCAGGGTCTCCGGCAGGGGTGGCCAGCAGAACTCCGCGTAGCCGTCCCGGTTGAGGTGGGCAGTGGGTTCGCCGTCTGTGACGACCAGGACGACGGGCTCAGCGTCCGGATGCTTGGCCAGGTGCCGGCCCGCAAGCACAAGGGCGTGTTGGAGGTTGGTCCCCTGCACCCGCTGGGCGGCCATGCCGGCGAGCTGCTCGGGCCGGAGCACCTGCGCATAGTCGCTGAACCCGATGACCTCGATCGCGTCCTGCGGGTACTGCGTCGTGACCAGCGAGTGCAGCGCCAGCGCGGTCTGTTTGGCTGCGCCCCAGGTCCCACGTAGTTCCATCGAGAAGGACAGGTCGACGAGCAAGGCGACTGCGGTGGTCGTACGCCGCTCGGTCTCGACCACCTCGAAGTCGTCGACGTGAAGGCGGACGCCCCCCGGACCGCTCCTGAGCACTGCGTTGCTCACGGTCCGGACGACGTCGAGCGGCTGCTCGTCGCCGAACTCCCAGGCCCGGCTGGCCCCGGTGAGGTCGCCAGCGGCCCCGGCATCCTGGACGTCGTGGGTGCCACGACCGCGGGAGGCGAGGTCGGCGAAGACGGTGCGTAGCGCGGTGGCGCCGAGCCGACGGACGGCCCGTGGGCTCAGCTCGAGCCGGCCCTGGGCGTCGCGGGTGAGGTAACCCTGCTCGTGCAGTTCGCGCTCTATCCGGCGCAGCGCCGCGAGGTCGTCGACGGCGCCCCGGCCAAGGGCTCGAGCGACGGCGTCCTCGTCGATGTCGTCGAGCGAGGCGCCGGGATAGTCCTGGCCAAGCGCAGTTTCCAGCTCGTCGAGGTCGGCCAGCTCTTGCAGGGCGCTGGTGGCGTCCCCCATACCTAGGCCCTGCTCGCCGCGCATGCGCTGTTGGTCGCCCCAACCGAGGTCCGGCCGAGCCGCCCGCAAGGCATCGCCGAGCTGGGCCATCTGGGACGCCAGGTCCAGGTCCATCGCGCCCTCCATCAGCTCACCGAGCTCCTGGCGCTGCTGGGGAGTGAGGGAGTTCATCAGCGTCTGTTGCGCTGCCGCCCGGCGGGCGAGCTCATCCACGAGCTCCTCGAGATTCTGCGGCTGGCTCGGGAAAAAACTCCCGTGCTTGGCCATGAAGTCGTCGAACTGCTGCTGGGTGTGGGTGCCTTGGGCGTCGGCGGTGAGCATCGCGTTGAGGTCGGCCAGCATGTCCTTGACGGCTTGCAGGTCCTCGGGGCTCGCGTTCTGCAGCGCGTCCTTCATCCCTGCGAACTGGCTGTCCAGCACCTCGCGCCGCAGTAGGTCCTCGATCTGGTCGTACGCCGCCTTGGCCTCGGGGCTACGCCACGTGTAGGGCTTGAGCTGCTGCACGGCCCGGGAGGTGTCGCTCGGCAGGGCGTCGAGCTCCAGCTCGGCCATCCGCGCCGCCTCGGACGGGTCGGGGAACAGTGCCGCCTTCTCCAACTCGAGCGCCTCCTCGAGCAGCGCCCGCACCTCATCCAGAGTGCCGTCGAGCTGACCACGCTGACGCGCCTCGCGCTGCCGCTTGGCGGTCCGCCGCCGCAGGTCATCCAGTCCGCGTGTACCGTCCGTGCCGCGTCTCAGCAGCTCCCTGAGCGCCTGCCGCGGCGAAGCCCCGGCCAGCACCTTGTCGCCGATCTCGTCCAGCGCGGAGGCCACGTCGTACGGTGGCTCGAGCGGGTCGCGCCCACCTGACCACGATCCGTAGCGGTAGGCCTCGCTCACTGCTCTGGCTCCTCGCGGGAGTCCAGAAAGGCTTGGTAGGCAAGGCGGTGGCGCAGCGAGGAGGCCTCGCGGACCGGGCGCATCAACGGTCGGATCACGAGCACGTAGGCGACGACCATGGCGGCGAGAAGCCACAGGTCACTCACGCCGGCCGCCGCGACGACGTAGGCAAGGGTGAGGAACAGCGTCATGCCGACGAGCCCGGCGAGAAGCACCCGTCGGCGCAGGGCCATCGGGTCGGGAACAGCCGGCTCCTCGTTGGTGGGCTCGTCGGGCTGCATCAGCGGCGTCCGGCTTGCGCGTTGAGGTAGCGGGCAGCGCCCTGCAGGGCGAACGACACCGCCAGGACCAGGAACAGGATCCAGCCGGGCAGCCACTCCCCGGTCGCCACCTTCGCGATCAGCAGCCCGATCGCGATGGCCAGGGCCGACTGGAGCAGCACCGCGACGATCGCCTGCGGTAGCCCCCGGAGGGCGAAGTCGTAGAGGAAGGGCAGCTTGGACAGTTGGACAACGCGCGCGCGCTCGGCCCGCCGGTGCTCCCGGGAGAGCGGCGCGGGCTGCGCTTCGTCGTTGCTCATCCGCCGTAGACCGTACGGCCGGGCACGCTGTCCTTGGCGAGCCGGCGGTTGAGGTGCAGGCCTTCGAGGGCGAGCTCGATCGCCGCCGCGGCAAGGCCGGGAGACTCCTCCTCGATGCCGAGCTTGGCCAGGATCTGGGCCAGGCCGGGAACGCTGCCGAGCCGCTCCAGGAGCTCGCGCGCAGGGACGAGGTCGCCGGTCTCCACAGTGGCGCCCTCTTCGAACCTCGCCTGCAGCCCGGTGAGGTCGACACCGGCGAGCAGGTGGCGGAAGGTGTCGGCTGTTGCCTTGCGCAGGAGGTGTGCGAGGACGTCCAGCTCGCGGCCTTCCTCGGCCGCCTCGAACTCGACCTTGCCCCGCGAGGCGGGGACGACCGAAGGCAGGTCGCAGACCCGGGCGACGGCTTGCGGCTCACCGGTGACGGCGGCCCGGCGTACGGCCGACGCCGCAACGGTTTCGGCGGCGGCGATGGCGAACCGGGCGCTGACACCCGAGCGCTGGTCGACCTGCGGCGACTCGCGTACGAGTCGGGTGTAGCGGGCCACGATCTCCAGCAGATGCTCGGGAACGACCGGCGCCGGCTGCTCGGAGTCGGGCCAGGTCAGGACCGCCTCCTGGCGGATCAAGGAGATTTCGTCGGCAAGCCGGAGCGGATAGTGCGTGCGCACTTCGGCGCCGAAGCGGTCCTTGAGTGGCGTGATGATGCGCCCGCGGTTGGTGTAGTCCTCGGGGTTGGCGCTCGCGACGAGCAGCAGGTCGAGCGGCAGCCGGAGCCGGTAGCCGCGCACCTGGATGTCGCGCTCCTCCAGCACGTTGAGCAACGCGACCTGGATCCGCTCAGCGAGGTCGGGTAGCTCGTTGACGCTGAAAATGCCGCGGTTGGTGCGCGGGACGAGGCCGTAGTGAACCGTCTCCGGATCGCCCAGCGTGCGGCCTTGCGCGACCTTGATCGGGTCGACGTCGCCGATGAGGTCACCGACGGAGGTGTCGGGGGTGGCGAGCTTCTCGCCGTAGCGGTCGCTGCGGTGCTTCCAGGCGACCGGCAGGTCGTCGCCGTCGCTCTCGGCTAGCCGCTTGCAGCGCACACAGACCGGGGCATACGGGTGGTCGTTGATCTCGCAGCCGTCGACGACCGGCGTCCACTCGTCGAGCAGCCCGACGAGGGTGCGGATCAGCCGGGTTTTGCCCTGGCCGCGCTCCCCGAGCAGGACCAGGTCATGGCCAGCCAGCAGAGCCCGCTCGATCTCTGGCAGCACGGTGCTGTCGAACCCGAGGATGCCGGGGAAGGCCGTCGCACCCACGGCCAAGCGCGACAGCAGGTTGTCGCGGATCTCGGCCTTAACGCTGCGCCGGGCGTGGCCGCTCGCGCGCAGCTCGCCGACGGTCGGGATCGCGGGAGCGCTCGTCACCCTCGCCACGCTACGTCCGCCCCGCTCACACCGCATCGGCGCGGGGACTGGGTTCGGCGCGTACGGGGTGGAAGGCTGGCCGCATGGACGTCCCGCTCGTGCAACTCGCCGACGTCGAGGCGGCGCGTGAGCTCCTCCACGGGGTCGCCGTGACCACCCCGCTGGAAGGTTCTCGGCCGCTGTCCAACGCCGTCGGCGGTCCGGTCCTGCTCAAGTGCGAAAACCTCCAGCGCACCGGCTCGTTCAAGATCCGCGGGGCCTACGTACGCATCGCCCGGCTCACTGACGTCGAGCGGGCCCGTGGGGTCGTCGCCGCTAGCGCCGGCAACCACGCGCAGGGCGTTGCGCTGGCCGCGCGGCTCCTGGGCTGCGCAGCGAC
>JBKJLP010000269.1:0-34233 GCA_046596735.1 Mycobacteriales bacterium
GTTGCGGGCGGTCAGCGACGTCGTGCTGGTCGGCGCCGGCACCGCACGCGCGGAGGACTACGGCCCGATCCCGCTGCCCGCCGAGCTCCGCCAGCGGCGGGTGGCGGAAGGCCGGACCGAACTCCCCGCGCTCGCCGTCGTCACGCGCAATACCGACCACCTGGAGCCTGGCTCGCGGTTGTTCAGCGACCCGAGCCGACCCACCTTGGTCCTCGCCGAACAGGGCCTCGGTGGCGGCTATCCCGAGCACGTCGAGGTCGCCACGGTTGAGCCCGGCAATCCGGCTGCACTGCTGACGGCCTTGCGCGAGCGAGGGCTGGCGCGCGTCCTGTGCGAGGGGGGACCGCAGCTGTTCGCCACCCTCATGAGCGCCGGGCTCATCCACGAGCTGTGCCTCACGGTGGCGCCGCAGCTGGTCGGGTCTGGACCACGGCTGCTGGACGTCCCACCGCTCGCGGGCATGGAGTTGGTGTCCCTGGCCGAGGAAGACGGCGTCCTCCTGACGCGGTGGACGTTTCTGCCTCCGCCCGCGCTGCCGGACGGATGCTCTACCGGGACCTAACCGAGCCACGCGGGCGCCAAGGTCGGAGCGATTACCCGCTTCGGCGGATCTCGAGAGAGACCACCGCCGTGCGCGTCTGCCCAGGGGCGAAGTGCACGACCGTCCCGGACGCTCGTGCAGCACCCAGCCCCGCCCCGGGATAACTCGCCGCCGGCTCCACCGCGAGCACATAAGCCCTTTGGTACCAGGGAAATCCGACCGTCCCCGCCGCCTCGCACCAGAACCAGGCGTACGGAAAGATCGCCAGGTCCCAGCGGACGGTTGCGGTGAGACCCAGACGCGGGTTGGTGATCGCGTACCAGGGCTCGGTGAAGTCCAGCAGATAGCCGAAGCGGTCTAACCCGGCGTCGGAGCCCGGGACGCGTCCCAGGTCGACCTCGCTGCCGTCTTTGGTCTGCGCACGAGGCCACGGACTGCGCGCGCCGGGGGTGAGGTCACCGTGTGGGGTGTCGTAGTCGCTGTCGGCCAGGAAGGTTTTCGCGCCGGTCTCGATCGTGCACTCGCGATCGAGGAACGGCGCGCCGAAGGCGGGGTGGTGACTCCACATGGCTTCCTGTTCGGTCCCAGCCTCGTTGGTGAACGACTCGGTGACCGTGACGCGCCCGCCCAGAACGTCAATGCGTCGACGGAGCCGAAAGGGACTGCGGACCAAGCAGGTCGTGAGTTCAACAGCCACGCCGGCAGCTACGTCTACGTGCTGCCAGTCCCACGGCGCCAGGGTGGCTTCGCCGTGGAAACCGAGCCGCGCACCTTGCTCGTCCGTCTCCGTACCGCCGTTAGGGAAAAGGGTCTGCCACCCACCGGGGTAGTTCTCCAAAAAGGCGGTCTGGCTGTCGGCTGCGGTGGGGACAGCTCCTTTGTGCCGCAGCCCCCAAGGTGTCTGCCAGAGAACGTCTGTGCCGTCCGCGCACCAGCGCACCGCGAGGATGTCGCCACCCTTGCCTGGCACCACCTCAACCTGGAGCAACTCGGTACTGAGACGCACCACGTCCCAGCCGCGGTGCGTCAACACCTCCACCGAGGACCGCTTGTCCGTCACGGCGTCATCATCCCTGCGGTCACTCAGCGACGAAACAGCGACACGAACCTGCCCCGTTGTTTCGCGACCACCGGGGTATCGGACGATGCGGACGTTCCGCTGGCACACGTGCACTGCTGCGCCTTCGGGACACCCTGCATGACCTGGGCGACGTGCGCCCCGCACCCCGACCAGGTGGTCTTGCCGCACTTTCGGCATTTCGCCTTGCTGCACATGCCAGTCCCTTCGTTGGTTACTCCTGCTTGGGGCGATCCGGTCACGCCAGGCTGAGGAACAGCTTTTCCCTCTGCGCGACGTCCAACTCTGCGGCGTCGCCCTCCTCGAGCAGACACTGCTTGAGACCACTCGCCACGATCGGCCGCGGACGCTCACAGCTCGCGCGGCACGTCCAGGAGGGCGCGTGTGAGCCCTCGCACGAAGCCACGCCCATAGCTCATCTTCTCCTCATAACCCTTGCCGAACGGCAGCGGAAGGTAGCCGTGGTACTCCGGAGCCAGGCCGGCGAGCAGCGCCCGATCATCACGCGCGCGCTCGATCTGGCGACCGAGCTCGTGGAACGCCTCCCCCGGCACGGACACGAGCCGGACTCCGCCCAGGGACCACTCGAGGAGCTCGACCGGCACCGTGCGCAGGGCCACCCTGTTGAGCAGGGCGGGCAAGGTCAGGCCTGCCCGCAGGGGGACGACGCGGCGGGGCAGGAGGTGCGCGGTATCGGGGAGCTGCTCGCAGCCGGCCTCGAGCAGGGTGCTCACGCAGTCAGCCACCTCCGACCCGAGCACCTCGGCGGTCTCCCAGTTGCCGCCGACGTCAGGGTCGGTGTGCGGGTCGCGACGCGGGTTGACGTCGCCGAGCGCGCCTTGCAGCAGGACAGCCGGAGCGCCCGTCCGCTGCTCGAGGTGCGCGCGGTACGTGGAGACCCAGTCGCCGGACACCTCGCGGCAGGTGACACCCAAGGCGACCGGATGGATGCCGACGCCGCCGATGCTGCCGAGCCGACTGCCGTCCGGGCGCCGTACGTCGAGCACCGAGAAGGACGGGTCGTAGGGCAGGCCGCGCCTATTGAGGGAGAGCTCGGCGGGCAGGGGGGAACGCGCGTAGGCCAGGGTCGCTGGTGAGCAGCTGGCGACCGCACCACGTACGGCCGCGAGGCAGCCGTCGACGAGGCGGTCGAGGTAGTCCGGCGGCATGGGCCACAGCCGACGGACCGCGGCCGTCGCTGCAGGGCCGGAATGCGTGTGGGTGCACGACGTCATCACGTGCTCCGGCGCGATCCCTAGCTCGCGGCCGACGGCCCGGCGGAGCGGACCGGCGACGTCTGCGCCCAGCATGAGCAGGTCGAGGACGAGCAGGCACAGGCTTGTCGAGCCGGACCGCACCAGCACCGCCTGGGCGAGCAGGTCGTGCCGCACGCCCGTGGCGGTTCCCT
Organism: Mycobacteriales bacterium; assembly: GCA_046596735.1. GTDB lineage: Bacteria > Actinomycetota > Actinomycetes > Mycobacteriales > SCTD01 > RYN-124. The sequence continues at coordinate 3,028 of JBKJLP010000269.1, forward strand.
TGCGGTCGCCGAACCCCGCCAGGACGAACGGCAGGTCAGGGGTAATGACCCCCTCCCCGAAGCCCACCTGGACCGGCACAGCGACCTCCTGCGATCACGAGCTGGGGACTGGCCCGTTGCCCTCGGTTCCACTAGTTTGTCATCGACCACTACTTATCTCTACAGGCTGGGAGGTGAGGCGACGTGCCGTACGTCGGCGCTCACCTCGCCCGCCTTCGGCCGGGGGTGCAACGGCGCCGAGCGTCGACCTGGGACCGCAGCGGCGGCAACGACGACTACCTGACCCTCGCAGCGGGTGCGACCTGCGTGCTGGCGCAGGACAACGGACCCGGCCAGATCACCCACCTGTGGTTCACCGTCGCCACCGCCGACCTGTGGTGGGGACGCAGCCTGGTGATCCGGGCCTACTGGGATGGCGAGCAGTCCCCGTCGGTCGAGGCACCGCTCGGCGACCTGCTGGGCGCCGGCAACTGCCTCACGTCGACCTACTCCTCGGCGATGTTCGCGGCCGCGCCGCGCGACGGGCTGTCACTCCACTCGTGGTTCCCGATGCCCTACGCGGACGGCTTCCGGCTCACCGTCACCAACGACGGCCCGCTGCCGGTGCCGGCGCTGTACGCCCACGTCGACTACGAGCGGTGGCCCGCGCCCGACCCGGAGTTGGGCCGGTTCCACGCCTGGTGGAACCGGGAGCGCCGCACACCTCCCCCGCAGCCGGCCGGCGCCTCCGCACCCGGCGTCAACCTGACAGGCGCTGACAACTACCTGCTGCTGGGGGCCGAAGGCCGCGGGCACTACGTCGGGGCGGCGCTCTACGTCCACTCGGCCGACGGCGGCTGGTACGGCGAGGGAGACGACATGGTCTTCGTCGACGACGACACGTGGCCCCCCTCACTGCACGGGACCGGCACCGAGGACTACTTCGGCACGGCTTGGTCGCCGGCGACGGCTTTCTCCCATCCCTACTACGGTCAGCCGATCGCGGACCGCGAGGACTGGGCCGGCTTCTCCAGCCTCTACCGGCTCCACGTGCCCGACCCAGTCCCCTTCGAGCGACGGCTACGAGCCACCCTCGAGCACGGGCACGCCAACGACCGTGCTGACGACTGGTCGTCCGTCGCCTACTGGTATCAGCGAGACCGCACGACCGCACTCCCCTCGCTCCCCCCCATGCCCGACCGCGAGCCGCCGTGGCCCCCGGACTGGCAGTCCAGGGTCCGCACCATCCATGCGCTCTACGGCGCGGAGTTGGTCGGACCAGAGCCCGACCCGCTCCGGCAGAGCCGCTTTCAGACCGGCGTGCGCTACCTCACCCGCGCAGCGCACGACCGAGATGGAGCGGCCGTCGACCGCGCACTGGAATGGCTCACCGGCCGCCCGCAGCAGCACAGCCCGCCGCGAGCCACCCCCGCGCCCGGCCCCCTCGCACCGCTTGTCCACAGCGACGACGACGCCCTCGCCGACTGGGTGGGCGGCCAGCCAGCAGACGCGCTGCTGGAGGCGGTGGCGAACGACTGGAGCGCGCGCTTCGACGCTGCCGCTGCGGGCGAAGCACGCCTGACGGTGGGGCTGCGCCTGCTCGCCGACCCTGACGGTCCGGGTCGGCAGCTCCTCGTCGCTGCCGGGCACTGCACCGTGCGAGCCGCCGGCGGTGGCCCCGAGCGGCTCACCGTGCTCGGTGCGCCACTCGCGCTGGTCCGCTGGTCGCTGGGCCGCCTCGACCCATGGGAGGCCCTACTGCGGGGCGACCTCGTCGTACGCGGCGATGGTGACCTCGGACTGCGGCTGGTCGCGCTCTTCCCGCCGTACGCGCTCGACCCCGACCTGCGCGCAGGAAGCTGAGGAGTCACCATGGCTGCACCCACCTGGCTCGCCGCGATCGAGGGCTTCTACGGCCCGCCCTTCACCCACGAGGAGCGGCTGGACCTCCTGCGCTGGCTGCCTTCGGCGGGGCTGACCGATTATGCCTACGGCCCCAAGGACGACCCGTTCCACCGCGACCACTGGCGCACGCCCTACCCGGCGGGGCACCTCGAGCAGTTCGCGCAGACGCTCGCCGTTGCCCGGGAGAGCGGCGTCGAGCTCACGCTGTCGATCTCACCGGGGCTGGACTGGGCCGGGGCGCCCGACCACGAAGCGCTGGTCGCCAAGCTCCGGCAGCTCTACGACCTAGGGGTCCGCTCGCTTGGCGTCTACTGGGACGATGTGGCCCCCGGTGGCGCTGACCTCGGCAGCTCGCACGGCGCGGGCGTCGCCGCGGCAGTGAGCGGGCTGCCCGACGACGTCCGCTGGCTGACCTGCGGCACGGACTACGCCACGACCTACGCGACCCCGTACCTCGCCGCCTTCGCCGCCGTCCTGCCGCCAGAGGTCGCGATCGCGTGGACCGGCCCGTCCATCACGAGCCCTGACGTTCCGGCGGACGTCGCCGCCCGCCTGGCCGAGGAGCTCGGTCACCCCTTGCTCCTCTGCGACAACTGGCCGGTCAACGACCTAGGGATGTCCGCCGTGCTGCACCTGGGTCCGGCGCCGTATCGCGAGCCGGCACTGCGCCACGCGGTCGCCGGGGCAGGGTTCAACATGATGAGCCTGCCGCTCGCGAGCCGCCCCGGGCTGGAGCTGGCCGCCCGCCACTGGCGAGACCCCGTCGAGGATCGAGAGGCAGCGTGGAGCCGGGTCATCGCCAGCACGCCCGGTCTGCTACCGCTGGCGCGGGCCTGCCGTTCGTGGCTCACCGAGCCGGGACCCGACGCGGAGCTCGCGTCCTGGGTCGCACCGGGGCTCGCCGGCGACGACCGGCTCCTGCGGTTCCTCGAGGCCGGCTGCCGGCAGGACCTGCCGACCGCGTGGCAGGCAGAACTCGAGCCATGGCTGGCCTGCTGGGAGGCGGAGGCTCACCTCGCTGCCGGTGTGCTGCGGGTCCTGCGCGACCCAGCCGCCGTTGCCGATGCCCCAGACCTCGGGGTCGACTGGCCGCGCCTGCACCGGGCCGACCGGCAGGTCTTCGGGATCCGGTTCGCCGTCTACGGCGTGTCCTACCGGGTCGAGGACCGACTGCTCCCCCATCCGGACAGCGTCGTGCGCGGCGACAACCTCACCGACCTCGTGGTCACCGGGGCTTTGCGCGCCCTGCACGCGGGCGCTCAGGCGCACGGATGACGAGCATGTCCACTCCGCCCTACGGCGACGCCAGCCGTCCAGTTCTCCTCACGACGCACCTGATAGGAGACGTCAACCGGTCGCGGGTGCTGCAGGCACTCGTGGACAACGGCCCGCTGAGTCGCGCTGACCTCGCCCGGCTGGCCGGTGTCCCGCGCGCCACCATGGGGACCATCGTCCAGGCGCTGCTCGACGCCGGGTTGCTGGAGGAGGGCGACCATCACCGAGACGGGCGGGTCGGCAAGCCCTCCCGACCGCTCTGGTTCGGCCCGCGGGCCGGACTGTCGGTCGCCGTCGCCTTCGACGACACATCGGTCCGCGGGGCGCTGGTGAGCGCCCGCGGTGAGCGGCTGGACGACGTTAGGCTGCCGCTGGCCACTGCTGACGCCTCGTCGAAAGCCCTGCTCAAGACGCTTAAAGAGGTCGTTACTGCCGTCCTCCCGAAAGGGGAGGCAGTCATGGGCATTGGCATCGCCGTACCTGGCGTCTGCAACACACCGGCCGGGGAGGTCGTCGGCTCGGGGCAGCTGCCCGGTGCCGTAGGGACACAGATCACCCAGTCCTTGGCGAAGGCGTTCGCGGTCCCCGTGCTCGTCGACAACGACGCCCGGGCCCAGGCCCTCGGCGAGCGGTGGTTCGGCGACGGCCGTGGCACGGCGACCTTTGCCTCCCTCCAGACCGGCACGGGGCTCGGGGTGGGACTGGTGCTCGACGGGCGGCTGTTCCGGGGCGAGGACGGGCGCGTCGGCGAGCTCGGGCACACGCAGGTGGTGCCCGGCGGTGACCGCTGCCGTTGCGGGCTGCGCGGCTGCTGGGAAACGGTGGCCACCCTGCCGTGGCTGCGCGCCGAAGCCCGCGGTCGCCGGCTGCCCGACGCGAGCCACACCACCACCGCCAGTCTCACCGCGTCGGCGACCCCCGCTGCCATGGGGCTGCTCGCGGACTACGCCACCAACCTCGGCGCGGGTCTGTCGTCGTTGGTCAACCTCCTCGGAGTCCGGCGGATCATCGCTCACGGAGACATCCTCGGCGGCGGCGAGGCGATGCGACTGCGTGTGGAGGATGCGGTTCGCGAAGCCTCCCTCGGCTACCTGCGATCGGAGGTCACCCTCACCTTCTCCGAACTCGCGGCAGACGCCACGGTCACCGGGGCGGCAGCGCTCGTGCTGTCGGAGACGTTCCGGCTCGCGGCATGAGGGCAGCTGTGGGCGATGTCGAGCTGGAGTACGACGTCCGAGGAGAAGGCCCCGAGGTGGTCTGGCTGCACGGGCTCTCCGGCTGCTTGGAGGAGTCCCGGCCGCTCGCCGAGGCGCTCGCGCGCACCCACCGCGTCCTCTGGTACTCCACCCGCGGACACGGTCGCTCGACGCCGGTGCACGAGCGGGCCCGCTACACCTATGACGTCATCGCCGATGACCTGCAGCAGCTGATCGAACACGTGGGCTTCACCAAACCCGTGGTGGCAGGCGGCTCCCACGGAGCGAACACCGCGCTCCGGCACGCCCTGCGGCACCCGGGTTCGAGCCGTGCCCTGCTTCTCGTCGCCCCCGGCGCCAACGCGCTGCGCAAGCCTGATCCGCTCCGCTGGGCAATCGTGCGTGGGCACATGATGCTGGCCGCCGGTCGCGGGGAGCATGCGGTCGTCAAGGCGATCACCGGCTACGACCCCCGCGAGCCGAACCTGGACGACAAGGGCACCGCCGCGGTGGCTGCCGCCCGCACCCATGACCTTGCCTCGCTGCTGTCGGCGATGCGGCTCATCCCCTACCAGCAGGTCGTCTCCCCGGAAGCGCTTGCGCGCATCGTCGTACCTACGACGGTCGCGGCCTGGCCGAAGGACCCACTGCTGCATCCGATCGCCGTGGCGCAGCGGATCGCCGAACTGCTCCCGAACGGGACCTTCGTGGAGATGTCACGAGCGACCGACCTGGAGCCGGCGGCAGCGGCCGCCCTCATGGGCGGGTGGATCACCGACCTACTCCTGCGCAGCGCTGACACCGCGTAGCTGGCAAAGCAGCCGAGCCAGGTGGGCCCGCGCGAACAGCGGAACAGCGTGCCCGAGGCCGGGCAGCACCTCGAGCACAGCACCGGGGATCCTGGCCGCGTAGTCCCGCGCGTGACTGAGGGGCACCACGTCGTCCTGGTCTCCGTGCAGCACCACGACGCCGCACGAGGCGCCGGCTGGCCAAGCGGCGCAGTCCCGCGCCCGCTGGATCTGCCGCGCGTCGTTGCGGAGCCCCGTACCGCTCGTCCACGACGGCTGGTCCCGGTGGAAGCGGGCGAGAGCTGACTGCACATCAGGCTCGTCCAGCAACGCCCGCTCGGCCTCGGTGAAGCTCGTGACTTCCGGCGGCGTGGGCGGCCAGCGACGTGCCCTGACGCGCGACAGTGCAGCGAGAGCCGGCCAGACCCCGGGGACCGCGGCCATCGCGCGCATCAGCGGTGGCAACGGCATGAGGTTCGGCTGCAGGGGGCAGCACAGCAACAGGCCCGCGCAGCGCTCCGGGTGAGCGACAGCGAAGGCGTACGACGACGGTCCCCCACCGGAGATCCCCAGCACGACGGCATCCGTGATCCCGAGGGCGTTCAGCAACCCGGCGTACAGATCGGCGGACTCGCGCGCCGTCCGGCCCGATGCCAAGGGGGTCCGGCCGTAGCCAGGGCGGGTCACCAGCAAGACGCGCGCCTTCCCGGCCAGGTCCTCCGCCACGGTCTGGGCCTGCCGCCAGTCGCCAGGCATCCCATGGACCACGAGCACAGCGGGACCGTCCCCCGTGTCGCACACCTCGATCGGACCGCGCTCCGTGAGCACGACGTGAGCGGTCAGCGCTGCCATCGGACGTCTCCGCTGACGACAGTCGCGCACACCTCGAGGTCTCGGTTGAGCACGACGAGGTCGGCCGGGTCACCGACCTGCAGACTGTAGGTCGACCCGCCGACGAGCCGGCCCGGCGTCATCGAGGCCATCCTCAGGGCCGAGGCCAGCGGCACCCCCCAGGCGACGAGGTTGCGTACGCCCTGGTCGAGGCCGGCCCGACTTCCCGCGAGGGTGCCGTCCGCCAGCCGCACCCCGGTCTCACCGGGCAGGTCCACGTCGACGGCATCGCTGACCAGGCAGACCCGGTCAGCGCCGACGGCCGCGATCAAGATTCGCGCGACGGCGGGATGGACGTGGGCGCCGTCGGCGATCAGCTCGACGGTCAGCCCCGGGAGGTCAAGTGCCGCTCCCACCAGCCCCGGAGCCCGGTGGTGCAGCCCGGACATGGCGTTGAAGCAGTGTGTGATGTGGCTGGCCCCCAGCCCGACAGCCCGCACTGCCTGCTCGTACGTCGCCCCGCTGTGCCCCAGCGCGACGACCACACCAGCCTCGCGCGCGCGGGAGATGACCTCGTCGGCGCCCGCGAGCTCGGGGGCCAGGGTGAGTAGGACGGGTGGCCCGGCCACAAGCAGCTGCTCGAGCCCGTCGAGCGCGGGCGCCTGCAGCGCGTTGACCGGTTGGGCACCGGCATGGCCGGGAGCGAGCCAGGGCCCTTCCAGGTGCACCCCGAGCAACCGCGCCCCCGACGCCTCGCTCCGGGAGACCCTCGTGACGAGCGCCACCAGGTCGTCCATGGGGGTGGCGATCGTCGTCGCCAGGAAGCCGGTTACCCCTCGACGAAGCAGCGCCCGAGACAAGCCCTCGACATCGGGAGAGCCAGCCCCAACCAGTCCGCGGCCATCCAGGGCGTGCACGTGAAGGTCGACGAACCCCGGCGCGACCACCTCCCCGGAGAGCACGGTCGGCGCCGTTCCCAACGCGCCCGAGGCGCCCACCGCCACGACGCGACCGTCGTCGATGAGGACGTCCGCGGGCTGTAGCGCCGATCCGAGGAGGACCTGCGAGCCCCGGACCAGCAGTGCGGACACGCGCCATCTTGACACCGGGTGCCGTATTTGTAAAGATCGACTACTTATCCAGGGAGGTCGCCGTGGCCGCAGACGTCACCGCCTGCGTCGAGGTCGGCGCGAGCAGCGTCCAGACCGTGCTGCTCGGGCCCGGCCCTCACGTCGAGGTCTTTGCCGGAGCTCAGCGGCCTCCGGCAGGCACCCCTCTCCTGATCGCTGTCCCCGGCCTCATTCAGGGCACCAGAGTGGTCGCCGCCTCCAACGTCGGGTGGTACGACGTGGACCCGGCCGAGGCTCTCGGGCTGCCTGCCCCTGCGGATTTCGTCTGCAACGACGCCGAGGCCGCTGCTGTCGGCGAGTCGGCGCTCCTGCCGGGAGCACCCGACCTGGTGTTCGTCGGCCTCGGCACGGGAGTCGGCGGGGCCGTGGTGCGCGACGGCTCCGTCCGGGCCAACCTCTTCGCCCACCTCGGGGGTTACAGCGACCGCGTGTGCACCTGCACCCGCACCGGGTGCCTGGAGACGGTCGCGGGCGGCTGGGCCCTTGCCCCGCGCCTCAGCGACGCGGACCTCCCGGCCATCGCGCGAGCACTCGGCGACGCGGTGGAGCGCGAGCCCCTGGCCACGCCGCGGCTCGTCGTGCTCGCCGGCGGGATGAGCCGCGCCCACCCCGCGTTGCTCCCGCTGCTCCAGGCGGCGCTTCCCGGCCGTACGGTCGCACCCTCGTCGGCCCTACACGCCAAGTCCGCGGCCGCGTGGGGGCTGCGGCACCTCTGGCGGCTGGCGGCCACGGCTCCGGTGGCCGGCCGGTGAGCCAGCTCGCGCGCGAGATCGGGCAGCAGGGCGCCGTCCTGCGGACCGTCCTCGCCCACGAGGCGGCGACTCTCGTCGCGGCCCGCAGCTGCTTAGCGCGCGCAGAACGCCGATTCCTCGTCGGCATCGGCTCCTCCCGGCACGTGGCGGCCTACGGCGCGGTGTGCGCGCAGTCCCTCGGCCCCGGCCCGGCCCTACTGCTGGACGCCCCCGGGTCGGGCGTCAGCGCACCTCCCTTCCGCGACGGTGACGTGCTCGTCGCTGTCTCGCAGTCAGGCAGCACCCCTGCGCTGCTGACCCTCGTGGCCCACGCCCGGGCACGCGGCTGCACGGTCATCGCGGTCATCAACGCTGAGGGGTCAGCGCTCGCGGGGCAGTCCGACGTCGCGCTGCACACAGGTGCGGGGGCCGAGCTGGTCGTGCCCGCCACCAAGTCAGTCACGGCGAGCATGCTCCTGCTGCGCGCGCTCATGGCGCCGGTGGACGCGGCTGCAGTCGCGCGCCTGGCGGACGCGGTCGACCATGCCACCCAGGCCAGCACGCGGACCACCACCCTGCCCGACGTCGTCGTCGCCGGCGGGTTTGCCGCCGAGGCCGTGTCCGACGAGGTAGCTCTCAAGCTCGCCGAGGTCGCGGCACACCTGGCCGTGGCTGAAACCCTTGTCGACTACCTACACGGGCCGGTCGCTGTCGCCGCGCCCGTGCTCGCGTTCCTCGACGACGATGACCCCAACAACGCCCTCGTCGAGGGCCGACCTGACGTGCTCGTCGTCGGGACCGGCGTCCAGTGCGCCGTCTCCCTTCACAGCTGCGGGGATGCCACCCTCGAACCGATCGTCAGGGTGGTCGCCGGACAGGCACTTGCCCTGCGCTGGGCGGAGCTGCACGGGCTCGATCCGGACGACGCGCGAGGTCTGCGCAAGGTGACGCTGACCGCGTGAGGCGCTCGCTGCTGCCTGACCTGCAGACCTTGCGACTGCTGGTCGGAGCCTGCCTCGCTGACAAGCGCGAGCAGGGGCACGACGTCGAAGCTCTCGAAGCCCTGCTGGCTCGGACGCCCGACAGCTACGACGCGCTGGTGCATCTCGCCGAGCAGGTAGCTGATAGCCCACTGCGAGCGGACTGGCCCTACGACGAGCCGCACAGCCTCGAGGACATCGCTGCGCGCTGCGACCCCCCCTCTCCCCGTCCTGTTGCCGCCGACGTCACCAGTCGGGTCGAGACGGCCTTCCTGGCCCGCGTGGCCGGCTGCGTGCTAGGCAAGCCGTTCGAGTTCGACCCCACGCTGGCCGAGCTGCGCCAGGTGCTCGAACCCGCTGGGGAGTGGCCCCTGACCGACTACGTCACCGAGGCATCGAATGCCCGGTTGCGCGTCCCGCAGGGACAGTGGCCGGAGCTCGTGCGGGAGCGGATCACCCACGTCTGCGAGGACGACGACCTCAACTACACCGTGCTGGCCATGCTCCTGCTGGAGCAGCACGGAGACGCGTTCACCCCCGCCGATGTCCGGCGCCAGTGGCTCTACCAGCTACCCGTGCTTGCGACCTTCGGCCCGGAGCGCACCCAGTTGCTGTCTGTCGCTGCCGCCCACCTCGTCGGCACCGCTGGCGAGGACGACACGTGGGCGGACCTGCTGAACCCCTACGACGAGCACTGTGGCGCCCTGATCCGCGCCGACGCCTATGGCTACGCCTGCCCCGGAGATCCCTGGCGGGCCGCCTCCCTGGCCCACCGCGACGCCTCGACCACACACCGGCGTACGGGCGTCTACGCGACCATGTTCGTCGCCGCAGCCATTGCCGCGGCCCTCGCGTCGTCCGAGCGACTGGAGCCATTCCGCACAGCGCTGCGCGTCGTCCCCGAGCGTTCGCGGTTCGCCGAGATCGTGCGGCAGTCGCTCTCCGAGGTCGAGGCCGCGACCGACTGGCTCGACGGATACCAGCGCATCCACGGGCGTTATGCGCAGTACAGCCACTGCCGGGTCTACCAAGAGATCGGGACGCTGTTCGTCACGGCTCGGTTCGCCGAGGACGTCGGGCACGGCATCGGGATGCAGGTCTGCCAGGGCAATGACACCGACTCGTTCGGCGCCACCGCCGGGTCCTACCTCGGCGCACTGCTCGGCCCGACAGGGTTCGACCGCGACCACTGGCTGAGCCCCTTTCAGGACCGGATCCACCTGGCCCTGGCCACATGCCACGTGAGCTCGCTGTCGGAACTGGCTGGCCGGATGGCGCAGCTGCCGCACCGCCTGCGCTGACCCGCCTCATCCGAGCGAGAGCGTTACCAGCCACCCGAGCAGGTCCTTCTCCGGCACATTCGCGGTGACGGTAGCCACCAGGCCCTGCGGCCCGGCGAAGCGGACCTTCACCCCCGCCGCGACGGCCTGCACCCGGACGGTTCGACTGCCCACCCTCACCGCCGTCCCGTCACTACCGACCGCCAGCCGACGGGTGAGCCCGCGCTCGACGCGGAGCAGCACCAGCCGATCGCCCTGCCCCCACGCCAGCACGCCACCCTCGACCGCAACGCCGGCCCCGCCGGGGTCGGGCTGGATGACCGCCACGGTCCGGCCACGGGGCAGCCCCAGTGGCGCTGACGCCAACGGTATGCCGAGCGCGGACACCAGCGTCTGGTCCGCCACGTCCTTGACCGTCTCCAGCCCGGCCTGCTGCGGTGGTCCGCTCGGCGCCGGGCCCGGGAACAGGCCCGCGCCCACGAGGCTGGGCCCGGATCCCGAGGACACCAAGGTCCGGCGACGCACCACGTCGCCGTCGATGGTCCACACCTCCTGCACGAGCAGCCCCGCCTCTGTCACACAGCTGACGGCGCTGTCCGTCGCGGTAGCCGCCCGCACAGGGCCGGCGTCGAGCGGCTCGTACGTCCGCCACTGGGTGCACGACCGCGTCCCGACCGTCCGGGTCCCCTCGGCGGTCGCCTGCCCGTGCGCCGCTGCGACGTCCAGCGCCGTCGCCAGGTGCCAAGCCGGTCCGGCGAAGGTCGGCGGGATGTCCTGGACGAGGGCGCTGGTGCCGTCCGGCTTGAGGAGGTACTGGCCGCGCTCGCTGTAGGCAACTCCCCCCAGCGATGCCCCGGTCGTGGACTGGGCTGCGTAGGTGATGCTCCGCGCACGCTGCGGCGAGGCGACATCGACGACCTCGGTGCTGACCCTGGCAGGCTCCTGAGCGAGGTCGTCGATCCGGTAGACCAGCCGGGTCGACCCGCCTCCGGGAGCGTCACCGGAGGCGCCGGCGCAGCCGGCCGCCGCGCACAAGACGACGGGGAGCAGGAAGGATGCGCGTGGCCGCTTCACCGTCCGATCCTTTCGCGTCCGGCTACGTCGGCTTGTAACCGGTCCAGTACTTCGTCAGGGCCACTGAGCCGGACATGCCCGGCCCGATGGTGACCCAGTACTTCGGGTATTGCGGGAACCGGTAGGTCTTGGCGTCCGCGTCCCAGGTCACCACCGTCAGGTGCTGCTGACCCTTGGTGACGAACGGCCCACGCGGTCCGGGGAAGCTGAAGAAGAACGGCACGTGGGCGTCGTAGAAGAACCTGCCCCGGATGGCATCGGCTCCGAGCAGCAGCGAGTCGGCGTTGAGTACGCCGGTCCGGGCGACTCCGAACCGCATGATCGCCGCTGAGGTGAGGATCTGCGCGCAGGACAGCTGCACCGCCACCGAGCCGTCCTGTCCGTCTCCGTTGTTGTACTTGTTGTAGATCCGCTTGCAGTTGCCCTCCGCACCGTGCCCGCTCCCGGCGGGGACCCGGGCCGACAGCCCGATCGCCTTGCCCCACTGCTGCTGGTCCATGAGAGAACCAGCCAGGTCGCTGTCCGCAAGCACCGTGTACGACGTAAACGTCCACTGGGGGAACCACTGCTGCTGGGTCATCGCCTGGGTGAAGAAGACCCACGCGATGGGGTTGGTTGAGGCGATGTAGACCTGATCACAGCCCTTCGCCTTCACCCGGGTGGCGACCGCTGAGGAGGTCTGCTGCGCCTGAGAGATATCCCCGCTGTAGGCCTGCTCGTCGGTGAAGGCGAGCCCGACCTTCCTCATCTCGGCGTTCATCGTCTTGGCGTAGGTCGGCCAGTCGCCGCTGGCGTCGCTCTGCGGGTGAACGAAGCAGGCCTTGTGCTTAGCGGTGTCGATGACGTTTTTGCCCATCGACGCCCACGCCCGAAAGCTCGGCTCCAGGGCCTCGTTGATCATCAGCCCGTTGGCGCCGATCTTCTTGAGCGACGCGGGGTCGTCCCGACCGCCGAAGACGGGCAGGTGACGCGCCATCAGATAGTCGGACTCCACGTGCAGGCCTGGGATGGCGAGGAAGTCCTTGTTGTCGTCGGCCATCTGCTTGGCCGCGGCGATCGCCTGCTGGTCGCAGGCACCGCCGCCACCGCCGCCGTCATCGACAGTGTCGAGGACGAAGGTGCGGCCCCCGATGCCGCCGGTCTCGTTGATGTAGCGGACGTAGGCGGCGTAGGACTTCGCCGGGTCTCCGGTCTGCGCGCTGCCGAATAGCGCAGAGACCTGGCCGGCCTGCCCGCAGCCAGAGACGTTGTAGCTCACGCCGACGCGGACCTCCTTGGCCGTGACCCCTTGCGTCTTGAGCCCGAACGACGGGAGCGTGGCGCCCGGCTTGAACGTCGTCACGGGACCCGGACGGGTCGAGTCACCCGGAACGGCCGCTGTGGCTCCGCCTGACGTGAACGGCTTCCCGGCCGAAGGGGCCTTTCCGCCCGACGCAGCCGCCTTCCCCACGGCGGCGGCGGCCGACGGTCGCGCGGCGGTGCCCCCCGCGATGGCACTGCCGGGGGCGCCCTGGCCCGTGGTCAATGCGGTCGCCGTTTGGTCGCGGTTGGCGTAGTTGACCTGCCCGACGGAGGCGATCGAGGTCACGAGCACGCTCACGGCGACCACCGTGAGGACGCGTTGCCCCCTGTTCGAGGTCAGCGCTTCCACCAGTCTGCTCATCGTGCGACCTCCGGGTACGTCACCGGTGCGACCCGGCGCCTTGCAAGAACACCGATCTGAGCAGATCGGTGCGGTTGAGCAACTCGCTCGTCGGTCCCGAGAAGCGCACTTCGCCCTTCTCCATGAAGTAGGCGCGGTCCGCCAGGGTTAAAGCGACGTTGACGGACTGTTCGACGAGGACGACGGACGTTCCTGCCGCGTTGATCTCGCGGAGTGCGACGAGGAGCTCCTGCACCACGGTGGGCGCCAGCCCGAGGGACAGCTCGTCGATGAGCAGCAGCTTCGGCCTGAGCAGGAAGGACTGGGCCAGGGTGAGCATCTGCCGCTCACCGCCGGACAGCACCCCCGCCGGCTGTCGGAGGCGCTCGCGCAGCCGTGGGAACAGGTCGAGCGCCTCGGCTGTGCGCCGGCCGACGAGGTCGCGGTCTTTGCGGATGAGGAAGGCACCCATCGCGAGGTTCTCCTCGACGGTGAGCCGCGGGAAGACCCCCCGACCGCCCGGCACCTGCACGATGCCGCGGGCGACCGTGCGCTCGGGCGCCTCCCCCGTGATCGCCTCGCCCTCGAACCACACGTTGCCGCCATCCGGCTCGACGACGCCGGAGATGGCGTTGAGGATGGTCGACTTCCCCGCCCCGTTGGTGCCGAGCAGAGCGACGATCTCGCCCGCCCGGATCTCCAGATCCACCCCGAACAGGACCTGCACCCCGCTGTAGGACACGGTGACGTCCTGGGTCTGCAGTAGGACGTCAGGGCGCAGGCCACCCTCGTCGCCGCTCCCCGAACTGGCGAGCAGGCGCCGAGCCGGGTCGAGCCGGGCGACATCGGCATCGATGTAGCGGCAGGCGATGAAGAAGTAGCGGATCCCGATGATGAACAAGACCCCGAGGTAGACCATGGCGCCCCGCAGCGAAGCGCTTCCCAGAAGCACCCCCAGGAGGGCCAGCGGCACGCCGGCGAGAGCCACGACTCCTTGCAGCGCGAAGGCGGTGCTGCGGGTCTCCGGCGAGGCGATGGTGGCCGTCACGGCGAGCAGGGACGGGCTCAGGACAGCGAACAGCATGACGATGGCCCACAGCAGCGGGACCACGACCCAGAGCGTCGGAGCTCCTGCGGTGAGCACCATGAGAACGCCCGCCAGCCCACCGATCAGGCTCAGCGTGCGCAGCCCGATGCTGGGAGCCACGTTGAGCCGCCGCTGGATGTACGCCGTCCCGTAGATGACAGCGGGCAGGGTGAACGCCGTCCCGATGCCCGTGATGTAGCCGCGACCGCTAGCCGTCACCCCGAAGTCGTCCTCCAGGTAGAACTGGAAGATCGTGCGGGCCGGGATGAGTCCTGCCGCCGCGAACGCCGTGCCGATCCACTGGTAGCGCAGGGAGCGGATCCGCCAGAGGTCACGGACCGTCTGCTGGAACGGAGGCGCTTGTGGGGTCTCCGCCGGCTCGTGCCGGCCGCGCTCGGGCTCGGCCAGGCGCATCGCGATCAGGATCATCACGAACGTCGGGACGGCGAGGACGAAGAACGGGACGCGGAAGCCGAAGCGCTGACCGAGCTCGCCCGCGGCGAACGCTCCCAGCGCTCCCCCGACGGTCTGGCCGATGCTGTAGACGCCGAAGGCCTTCATGCGGGTGGCTGGCGTGTAGGAGTCGGCCATGATGCTGCCGTGAACGGGGGTGTTCACGATCTCGCCCGACGTGGCGATCACCCGCGCGACGATGAGGAACCACAGCGCGGGGGCAAGACCAGTGAAGATCGAGAACACCGACCAGATGACGGCTCCACCGATGGCAATGGGGACGCGCTTCCAGCGGTCGGCGAGGTAGGCCAGCGGCATGCCCAGGATCGGTCCGACGACGAGCACGAGGATCGCGATCGAGCCGAGCGTTCCCTCGCCGACGTTGAAGTGCCGCGCGATGTCGGGGCTGAGGATGGTGAACGCCTGCGTGTCGATCTGATCGGCCATCGTGAGGCCGAAGAGCACGAACAGCGGGAACAGCGGCTCGCCGCCGAGGTAGGCGGAGAGCTTGGCGCGCAGGGCCGAGGGCCTCATGCTGTCGCCTCTGCCCTGGCGGCGAGGCCACTCGTCGCACCAGCCAGGTCGACCTCAGCGTTGACGCGCACAGCGATGTCGTCCCTGGGGTCGACGCCGGTCACCTTCGTGGCGAGCAGGTCGCGGCCAGCGAGGAGCGGGCGGATCAGGCCGCCGGGCAGGAACAGGAGCAGGACGAGGAGACCGACGCCCGTGGAGAGAAGGCTGATCACGGCCGCTTGGTGCGGGAAGACCTGCGAGGCGAAGTACTGCACCGCGAAGATGTAGGTCCCCCCGATGAGCGCTCCGGACAACGAGCCGAGGCCCCCGATGACCGCGGCAGCCAGCAGCGCGAGCGAGTTGACCGGGGGGAAGCTCGCCGGGTCCCCGGAGCCGATGGCGTCGACGAACAGGAAACCCGCCGCGCCAGCCATCATCCCGGTGATCGCGTAGGCGGTGAGCTTGGTCCGCACCACGGAGATCCCCATGGAAGCGGCTTGCACGGGGTTCTCCTTGACCGCCCGGATGGCGCGCCCGAGTTGCGAGGCGTCGATGAGGCGTGCGCTCCCGAGGACGACCGCGAGGAGCACGAAGGCACAGACGTACTGCACGTTGGTCGTCATGTAGGTCGGTAGGCGCAGGTTCTGACCCGGCTTGATCCACGACTGCTGGAACAGCCAGGACGTGCACGTGACGGCGAACGCCAGCGTGACGACCGCCAGGTTGACCCCCTGCAGCCGGAGCGCGGGCAGTCCGACCAGAGCGGCGGCGATCCCGCCGACGACCACGGCGACCAGGAACGCCAGCCAGAAGGGAACTCCGAGCACGGCGTAGGCGCGCACTCCCACCAGACCCCCGAGGCCGGCCACGGCCCATTGGCCGAGGGAGAGCTGTCCGGCCCATCCGGTGAGGATGGTCGCGGAGACCACGGCAGTGCACAGCAGGACGGTGGCCGCCACGAAGTAGGTGTTGTGGTCAGACAGCAGCATCGGCAGGACCACGACCGCGCCCACACCCAGGCACTGTCCGAGGAAGCGCAGGTTCGACCAGCGCGGGTCGCTGGCGATGCGCGCCGCGAGCGGACGGATCGGCTCTCCGGTGTCCGGCGCGGACTCCGCGGCGCTCGAGGCCTGCCGCAGCAGGTCCTTGCGGGTCAGGAGCACGGCGACGACCGCGACGAACAGCACCAGGTCGGTGAGTCCGGACTGCCCTGTCCAGACGAAGATGCACTGATCGGCCACGCCGAGCGCCAAGCCCACTCCGAACGCCACGCCCACCGATGAGAGCCCGGCGATGGTGGCTGCCGCCAGACCTCGGAACAGCAGCGACAGCCCGACGGCGGGGTCAGAGGAGTAACCCACGACGGGGGCAAGCAGGATCGCCGCAACGGCCGAGAGCAGTGCCGCCAGCACCCACGCCAGCGTCGACACGCGGCGGACCGGGATGCCCAGCAGCCGCGCGCGCTGGGCGTTCTCGGCGGAGGCCCGCAGGGCGATGCCGTACGGCGACCAGCGGAGGAAGACGAACAGCGACGCCGCGACGATCGGGCCGATGACGAGCACCAGCAGGTCACCGGTGTGGAACACGACCCGACCGAACGACACGGGCGCGACGTCGAACGGCAGCGGGAAGGTGGCAGCGCCCCCGAAGACGACGTCGTCGCCGCCCTGGGTCTTGGGCTTAGGGATGCCCGCCCGACCAGCCGTGATGATCTGCGACACCCCGATCGTCGCGATCAGGACGATCAACCGAGGACTGGCGAAGAGCCGCCGGATGACGGTCAGCTCGATCAGCGCACCGACCGCCGCAGTCGCGAGCAGCGCGCAGGCCAGCGCCGCCACGTAGGGGAAGTGCGCGCGGTTGGTCAGGGAGAACATCATCGCGACGGCCAGGGCACCGAGCTCGCCCTGGGCCAGACTGATGGAGCGGTTGGACATGTAGATGAGGACGATGCCGGCCGCGAGCAGGCCGTTGGCGACGCCGAAGACGAGGCCCTGCAGGACGATGTCCACTACGCCCCCACGACGGCTGCGCCGGAGCGGTTGATCGCCGCCAGGTCATCGCCCAGGTAGGAGGCGATGACCCGCGGATCCCGTACGACGTCGTCCGGAGGGCCGGACAGCACGACGGACCCTGTCTCCAGCGCGTAGAGGCGGTCGGAGATCCCCATCAGCAAGGGCATGTCGTGCTCGATCACGAGGACGGCGGCACCGGTCTGCTCGCGGATCCGGACGATCAGCGGTCCCAGGGCCTCGGCCTCGCGCTGCGCGATGCCGGAGGAGGGCTCGTCGAAGAGAATGACCGACGGCCGCTGGATGAGCAGGCAGCCGAGGTCCACGACCCGTCGCGTGCCGGTGCTGAGCTCGCGGATGAACTTCCCGGCGTACGACGTCAGGCCCATCAGCTCGATCATCTCGTCTGCGGCGGCGAGGGCGGCCTGCTCGGCCCGACGAGAGGCCGGGCTACCCGGCACCCTGGCCGTCCAGCCCAGGTCGTGCAGCGCGAGCTCCGACGCCGTGCGCAGGGTGTCGCGCACCGTCATGGACGGGTAGAGCCGGGCGTCCTGATAGCTGCGGCCGAGGCCGGCGGCGGCCCGCTCGTGCGGCGCCATGCTGGTCAGGTCGGTGCTACCGAGGCTCACCTGACCACGGCAGGGCAGGTGCCCGGTGATGCAGTCGAACAGAGTGGTCTTGCCTGCCCCGTTGGGCCCGATGATCCCGACGATCTCGTGGGGCAGCACGTCGAGAGACACGCCCGCCAGAGCCCGGACACCGCCGAAGGAGACGGCGATGTCGCGCACGGCGAGGGCAGGCGCGACCGCGCTCCTCGCTCCATGGACCATCGATGACCCTTCCGCGTTCGGAATAAGTAGTAAACGCCTGCAAATAGGTCGCCGTCAAGGGCCTTGCACCCCTCTTGACAGCCTCCCGACTTATTTGCAAGAGTTGAATACATATCTGGAGGAGCAGCATGCGCGGCACCCTGACAGCCTTGTCCCTCGCGTTGGCGATCGCACTTGCCGGCGGCCTCGGTCTCGGCGCACCCGCGACAGCGCAAGACCGATTGCTCGCCGCGCCGCACTGCATCGGGCCGCTCGCCTGCGGTGCTGACGCCGAGATGGCCGAGCTCCTCGAGCACAAGATGGCCGACCACCTCTGGTACGGGCTGTCGCTGCCCATCGACTACGGGACAGCGGATCGGATCCCCGGGGACGTGACGCGCATCGGCCCGGCCTGGGGCGACGCCGGCCTGTGGAGCGGTGCCTACCTGGGTGCGGAGTCCTACCGCTACGCCCTGGCGAAGGCCAAGGTGACCGGAGGCGAGCAGCCCGGCAGGTGGAAGAAGGAGCAGGCGGCAGCGAAGGCTCGCATCGACGACCTGCTCTCGCAGATCGACCTGCGCACCAACATCGCACGTCCTGGCAGACCCGTTTCTCGCCCTCTGTCGGCTCGGGCACCCCGCCGACCGTCAGCTTTGGCGGTGGCCTGGTGGCCGGGCAGAAGGGGATGCTGATGTACTCCTGCGCCCCGGCGGACGCGCCGCCCGGCCGCAACATGGACCCGAGCCCCGACGTACGAGGACCCTGGACGTGGAAGGGCGTTGGGCGGCCGGCACGACTGGCTCAGCCCGACGACGACTACGTCTGCGAGGCGTCCACGACGCGCGACACCTACGCCGGCGTCTTCTTCGGCCTGCTGACGGCGTTCGACCTCGTGGCACCTGACGACGCCGAGGTCCGCGACCTGATCCGCGACGACATCCTCGCCATGGCTGACTTTCTGCTCGCCTACGGCTGGAACTACGCCCACCCGCATGGCGACGTCAACGTGCCACCGTTCGGCGACGTCTACGACAACAGCGTGACGCCCATCATGATCATCTCCCCGGTCTACCGCCTCGGGATCTCGCAAGCCGCGCTGCACGTCGCCAACGTCGCCGGGCCCAGCGACGAGGCGACCAAGTGGCAGGCCGTCTACACCGAGGAGCTGGCCACCCAGCTGCCGAGCGATGTCATCGCCGAGGAGGTCAACGACCCCTCCCCCACCGCGGGCTACTTCGGGTGGAACCTCGCCCACCTGATGTTCTCGTCGCTCATCCGGCTCGCTGCCGGGGACCCCGTGGTCAGCGAGGTGGCCCGCCGCAACTTCAGCATCGTCGACCGGCAGACCTCCGACGACGACAACGCCTGGTTCGAGAGCGTGACCTACGCGATGGGCGGTGAGCCAGGTCGTCTCGACAAGGCGCTCACCCACCTTCGCGCTTGGCGTGATTACCGAGCCAACACCGACCTGGGTGGGGTCGTTGACGCCCGGGCTGCGTGCGGCAGCACCCGCGCTTGCGTCCCGGAGGACGAGTACGACGTCATCGTCGACACCCCGGCCGGGGAGCGCCGCACCACCGTCAAGGGCTCGTCCTCGACCTTGCGTGCCGTCGAGCCGGTGCCCGTCGCGGAGCGCGCGCCGCAGGACTTCCTGTGGCAGCGCTCGCCCTTCACCGACATCACCGGCTCCAGCGCCGTCACGCACGAGGAGCCCGGGATCGACTACCTGCTCCCTTACTGGATGCTCCGCTACAACACCGAGGTCGCTCCGCCGGCCCTCGACCCGCTGCCCGTCTACGCCGGCCCGCGCTACAGCGGCACCTGACCGAAGGACCTACACCGTGCGCAGGATCGGACTCGTCGGCACCGGCCTCATGGGCGACCACCACCTGTGGGCGCTCCAGCGCCTGCGCGCAACCGGGCTCGTGGACGCGGAGGTCGTGCTGGTCCACGACCTCGACACCGCCCGGGCCGAGGCCTTCGGCGCCGCGCACCAGGTCGGAGTCGCCGCCGGCCTGGACGACCTCATCGCCCAGGTCGACGTCGTCTGGATCACGACCTGGACCGCCGGGCACCTCGCCCCGGCGCGGGCGGCCGCTGCGGCGGGGAAGGCGGTCTTCGTCGAGAAGCCCCTGGCGCCGACCCTGGCGGAGTGCGAGGAGCTGGCTGACGTGCTGCGCCCCGTTCCGCACCAGGTCGGGCTGATCCTGCGGCACGCGCCGGCCTACCGACTGCTGCGCCAGCTGCTCGTCTCCGGCAACTACGGCCGGCCCATGGGCGTGATGTTCCGCGACGATCAGCGCTTCCCGCTGGACGGGCCATACGGCTCGACGTGGCGAGCTGACGTCGCGAGGGCCGGCGGCGGGACGCTCATCGAGCACTCCATCCATGACGTCGACGTGCTCGCCTGGTTGCTGGGCAGCCCCGTGGTCGTGTCGGCCCACACAGCCAGCTTTGCCGGGACCCCCGAAATCGAAGACCTCGCCATGCTCCGCCTCGACTTCGCCGAGGGTCACAGCGCCTCGCTGATGTCGGTCTGGCACCAGGTCGAGGAACGGACCGTTGCTCGCCGGCTGGAGGTGTTCTGCGAGCGCGGAGTCTTGTCCATGGACGGGGAGGTCGGCCCGGTGCGCGTCCAGACCTCCGCCGGGACCACTGAGCACGAGACGCCCTTCCCGGCCGAGCTCGCGGCCCTTGGCCTGCACGAGGTCCCCGAGCGCTGGCGCGACGCTGCCGGTGGTCTGGCACTGCAAGCCAAAGCTTTCCTCGACAGCCTCGACGCGGGCAAGCCCGGCTGGCCGTCCGTCGACGACGCCCTGATTGCCCACCGGCTCGTCGACGCGGCCTACCGCTCCGCAGCCGGCGGCGGCGCCTCGGTCCGCGTCACATGACTGCGCTCGTCTTCGGCTGGATCGGGACGGTCCTGATCGTCTCCTTCAACCTCCCCCAGGTGTGGCGCACCTGCGTCCGGGGGCTCGCGTCCGGCGTGCCCTCATCGCGGGCCTGGGTCGCCATCGCGGTGGCCACGCTGTGGCTGGGATACGGCCTGGCCGGCGGCGGCGTGATCCAGGTGGTCCTCAACAGCGCCACGATCGCCCTGAACGTGCTGCTGCTCGCCGGCCTGCGGGCCATCACAGAGCGGCGCGGACTGCTGCTGGTCGCCGTCGCGGCTGTGCTGACGTTCGTCCTGGTCGAGCAGGGTGGGATGGCCGCGGTCGGCCTCGTAGGGGCTGTCGTCGGCGCGGCGGTCTACGTGCCGCAGCTGCTCGCTCTGCGACGGTCCGGCCCCGTTGACGGCGTGTCTCGGCTCGCCTTGGTGCTCCAGCTGGCCAGCGGCCTGTGCTGGCTGCTGTACGGCGGACTACGCGGGGAGACCGTCGTGTGGGCGCCCAACGTCGTGGTGATCATCACGACGGCCTGGACGATCCTGTTGCTGCCCCGACAACCGACCCGACGCGATGCTGCCGAGGTCCCGGCCTATGCCTGAGCCGACCCCAGTCCACGGTCAGGTCGGATGGGCGATCTGCGGCACTGGCGGCATCGCCGCCACCTTCGCTCAGGCCCTGCGCCGGGTCGACGGTGCGCGTCTCGTCGCCGTCAGCTCGCGCGCGCAGGATCGCGCAGACCAGTTCGCCCTAGCCCAAGGGGCCCAGCGTGCCTACGGCTCGCTCGACGCGTTGCTCGCAGACCCGGCCGTGGACGTCGTCTACGTCGCATCCCCGCACTCCGAGCACTGCCGGGAGGCGCTGCAGGCGGTCGAGGCTGGCAAGCACGTCCTGGTGGAGAAGCCCTTCGGCTTGTCACTCACCCAGGTCGAGCCGGTGCTGGCTGCCGCCGAGGCCCGGGGGGTGTTCGTCATGGAAGCGCTCTGGTCGCGCTTCCTCCCGGCCTACGTGCGGCTTCGTGAGCTGGTGGCATCCGGCGCTATCGGTACGGTGCTTGCCGTGGAGGCTGGCTTCGGCTTCGCCGCGCCCTACCTGGCTACGCATCGCATCTACGACCCTGCCCTCGGCGGTGGAGCTCTGCTGGACCTCGGCATCTATTGCCTCGACGTCGCCGTACAGCTGCTCGGGCCCCCCGCTCACCTCAGCGCCCAAGCGGTGCTCTGCCCGACCGGGGTCGACGTCAATACGTTGCTCGCTTTGCGATGGGAAGGGGGCGCTGTCGCCTCAGCGCACTGCTCGTTCACGACCCCGCTGCCCGGCACCGCCCGCGTGGTCGGAACTGAGGGGTGGATCGAGCTGCCGCAGACCTTCCCCGACACGCTGGTGCTCCACCAGCAGCGCGGCACAGACGACGTGGAAGCCGCCGTCACCGTCCTCGACATCCCGGTTGGTGGTGACGGCCTGCGCTACCAGGTGGAAGAAGTCCACCGATGTCTCGCCGACGGCCGCACCCAGAGCGAGACCATGTCCTGGCAGCACACCCGCGACCTGATGGCGACCCTGGACCGCGCGCGTGCGGCGTTCGGCTTGGTCTACCCGCACGAGCAGGCGCCGGACACTTTCGGTCCCGCGTCCTGACCGCCCACCGCGACGCAGATCCCTCGCGCTTGCTCGCCTCCGGTGGACCTTCACGCAGGCAAGCAGGCCAACGCTGACCCGAGTTTGCCAACGAGCCGCCAAACGGCATCCCGCGCCACGACCCGGCCTTCGAACGCATCCGCAGTCGACGACACCCGGACGCCCACCGCACCAGGAAGGCCCCGGCTCACTGCGAGGACACCGGTGATGAAAGTTCCGGGGCGAAGCAGCGCGATGACCAAGCCCTGTCTGTCTCGCTGTCGCTACTCCCAAGCACCACTGCTGGGGTTCCAAGTCTTGCCCGTGACCAACCACACCGGGCTGTTGACGGGCTTGCCAACGAACCCCTTCGACAACGGCAACAGGCCCTCCCCGCCAGAAGCGGGAGGGGCCTGTGACCTGCGGTTTCGCGTTGTAGCGGGGGCAGGATTTGAACCTGCGACCTCTGGGTTATGAGCCCAGCGAGCTACCGAGCTGCTCCACCCCGCGTCGGTGAGACCACTCTACGTGGCCTGCACCTGTGGGGCAAACGGCTACTTGGCCGTGGGAGACGGCGACGGGGAGGCCGAAGCCCCCAGCAGCGAAGCGAGCTGAGCGAGTGCGGCCTGCAGGCGCTTCTGCGCCTCGCCGTACGCCGCGAAGTCGCCCCGCTTGAGCGCGTCCTGCCCGTCCTTGAACGCCTGGTCCGCAGCGGCAACCGCGGACTTCACATCGCCAGCACCGGTCTGCGGCGTATCCGTGGGGGTCGGCGTACCGGCTGGTGTGGGTGCAGCGCCAGCCCCGAACAGCTCGTCCAGCGCCTGCGCCAACGTGGGTGCAGAGGCCACCCGATCGCCGAACGC
Source organism: Mycobacteriales bacterium (assembly GCA_046596735.1). Taxonomy (GTDB): domain Bacteria; phylum Actinomycetota; class Actinomycetes; order Mycobacteriales; family SCTD01; genus RYN-124. The sequence goes on from JBKJLP010000269.1 coordinate 26,078, forward strand.
AGCCAGCACGAGCTGCAAGGTTGGGTAGCTGTTGTCGCTACGCGCCCGGACGTAGATCGGCTCGATGTAGAGCAGCCCACCGCCGACCGGCAAGGTGAGCAAGTTGCCCACCACAACGTCGGAGTTACCTCGCTCCAACGGCAACAGGTCGTCGCGGACGCGGGCGTCCGAGCCGAACTGGTTAGCCACCTGCTGCGGTCCGTTGACCGTCACGCTGTCCGGCAACTCGAGGATCCGGATCGTGCCGTAGTCACCCGGATCACTGGACACTGACGCGACGGCGGTGAGGTTCTGCCGACGCAGCGCCACGAAGGCACTGGTCAGCGAGAACGTCGCCTTGTCGGTGCCGGGGAACTGCTGCACGACGTAGTACGGCGGCTGGTCCGGTGCCCCTTGCCCGGCGTTGAACAACGAGCCCGCGCTGGGCGCTGCCGGGTTGGTGTCGGCCCCTGCAGTGACGCGCGACGCCGGGTCGCCCGGGATCTGCCAGTAGTCCTCGCCCTGGAAGAAGTCGGCGGCCGTGGTCAGGTGATAGCGGCCGAGCAGGTCGCGCTGAACCTTGAACAAGTCTTCCGGGTAGCGGAAGTGCTGCTCGAGCTCCAGGGGGATCTTGTCCTTGGGCGTGATGATCCCCTTGAACGCCTTGCTCCACGTCTTAAGGATCGGGTCCTCGTCATCCCACTGGTAAAGCGTCACGGCGCCGGTGAAGGCATCGACGGTGGCCTTGACCGAGTTGCGGATGTAGTTGACCGACTGGTCGGGCAGCCGCGTCGCGCCGTTGGTCTGGCTGTCGGCCGTGACAGCGCCGAGCGTTGTGCGTTGGGAGTACGGGTAGCCGGCCGAGGTGGTGTAACCGTCGAGGATCCAGACGATTTTTCCGTCGATCACAGCGGGGTATGGGTCGCCGTCGAGCTTAAGGAACGGCGCGACCTTCTGCACCCGTTCACGCGGCTCGCGGAGGTACATGATCCGCGATTCCTTGGTGAGGGCGCTGGAGAGCAAGAGGTTCTTCTCGCGGAACTTCAAGGCGTACGCGAGCTTGCGCACCACCCCGGACAGCTGGACCCCGCCGTCACCGCTATAGCTATACGTGGCTTCTGTGTCCGAATTGCCCACCGGGCCGTCGCTCTCGTCCGAGGCGGTTTTGACCACGGAGTAATCGACGGTGCCCTCACCGAAGTACACGCGCGGCTCCTTGACCGGCAACTCCTTGGGCGACTTCACCGGCAAGTCACCAACGACGAAGTTCGGCTGCCCCTGCGGGTTCACCCGGTTGGCCGGAGCCAGCACGATTCCGTTGCCGTGCGTGTAAACCGTGCGTTCGTTGACCCAGTTGCGTTGCTGGTCCCGCAGTCCGGCGGTGTTGAGCTCGCGGACGGCGACGACATAGTCCTCGAGACCATCGCCGAGGTCGTAGCGGTCGATGTCCAGGCTCTCGTTGAACCGGTAGTAGGAACGCAGGCCCTGGAACTGGCGGAACGTGTCGGACAGGACGTTGGGGTCGAGCAGCCGGATGTTAGGCACGGTGCCCTTGTCGCCGCGCAACTGTGCTTGCGTCGCCGTCGCCAAACCGGCGTACGGCGTGGTTTTCACGTCGTCGATTTGGTAGGCCTTGCGGGTGGCTTCGATGTTGCGGTCAATGAACGTGGACTCGCGCTGCAACTCGTTGGGCTTCACCCGAATCGCCTGCGTGTAAGCCGGATAGATGCCGCCGATAACCACAGCCGAGATGACCAGCAGTGCCAGCGCGCCAGCGGGCAGCAGGAAGTTACGGACCACGATGTTGGCGAAGAACAGCAAGGCGCAGATGACCGCGATCCCGGCCAGAATCGTCTTGGCCGGCAGCACCGCGTTGACGTCCGTATAGGACGCCCCTTGCACGCGACCACGTTCGGAGAACGCCAGGCCGAAGCGGTCCAGGTAGTAACCGACCGCCTTCAGCAGGACCACGATGCCGACCAGTACCGACAGGTGGGCGCGGGCAGCCGAACTGACCTTCTCGCCTGGGGTCTGCAGCCGCACGCCACCGAACAGGTAGTGCGTGGCCGCCGCCGCCAGGAGCGACAGCACGACTGCGGTCAGCAAGAAGCCCAGGAGAAAGCGCTGGAAGGGGTAGGTCATCGCGAAGTAGCTGATGTCCTTACCGAACTGCGCGTCTTTCTCACCAAAGGACGTGCGGTTGGCGAACAGCGTCCACACCTGCCAGCGGCTCGCCGCCGACAGTCCCGCGAACAGCCCGAAGACCCCGCTGGCCAGCAGCACGAGCGGCACGAGGTACGGCTCGACGGCGACCCGGTAGCGCTCGAGATTTTGCTGCTCGAGCGACATCGGCCGAAACGGCGGTCGCGAACGGTAGGCGATGGTGAGGTTGATCCCGACGAACAGGGCCATCACCAGGCCGAACGCGAAGAACAGCAGCAGCTTGGTCTTCAGCACGGTCGTGAAGACCGTGCTGAAGCCGATCTGCCGATACCAGAGAAGGTCGGTGAACAGGGCGATGCCCACGCCGCCGATGATGAGGATGGCGGCCACGACGGCGAGCGCCGGGGCGAGCAGACGGGGACGGGCAGGCAGCCCCGCCCCTGGGGTGCGGACAGCCACGCTTCCCACTTCCAGTAGGTCGGACGCTTCAGATTCTTAGCGCTTCCTCTGTTCGACTCAACCACACAGCCCGGAGTTCCCGTCGGGCACGATGGTGACCATGACGCAACCTGGGGAGGCCAGCCCGCGCAGCGCCGCGCTCTTCGCCGTGGTCGGTGAGGTCGAGGGCCACGTGGCCGAAGCGGGCTGGGACCAACCGCCGCAGTTGTTCGCCCTGGTCGACACCGAGCAGCTACTGAAGGCGGAACCGCAGCTGGCTGAGTCGCTGGGGCTGGTCGCCGCTGTACCCGGGTCGCTCACGCCGGTCGCGCAAGAGGAGCTGGCCGACGAGCCGCTGGACGAGGCGCTCGCGCGCATCCAGTTCGGGACCGAGGTGCTCGGTGTCGTCCTCGTCCACGAGGTGCTGATTCTGCCGCCGGCGGCGGAAGCTGCCCTGGACGAGGCCGATCCGGTGGGCGGCGCGGCAGCCCACCCCGATCGGCGCGAGGTGCGGATGGTCGTCGCCGTCGTGCGAGACGGGACCCGCGAATGCCTGCTGCGCGTGCGCGGAGCGGACGGTCAGTCCGACGACCTGCTCAGCGGGCCCGACCTCGCGCCGGCACTCGCGGACGCGTTGCTCGCGACGCTCGACGAGGGGCCCTCGGCACCGGCTCGACGCTGACCGGGAGGTCCAGCGCGAACTCCGAGCCCTTGCCCACTTCGGAGGTGAACGACAGCGGGAAGCCAGCTTCCTCGGCAAGCCGCCGCACGAAGGACAGGCCCAGTCCCAGCCCGCCGACGCGACGGGTGGCCGAGCCGTCCACCTGGGCGAACGACGTGAACAGAGCCTCGTGGTCGTCGGCGGAGATACCCGGCCCCGCGTCGCGGACGGCGAGCCGGACGAAATCTCCCTCCCGCGTCGCCACCAAGGTCACCGCCGCTCCCCCGGCGCTGTACTTCAGAGCGTTGTCGATGAGCTCGTCGAGCGCCTTGCCGACCCAGGTCGGGTCCACCAGGACCGGCGGCAGACCGGCCGCCACGCGACGGCGTAAATCCTTAGCCCGTCGGGGTTCCTTGGCTCGCCAGGCCACGAGCCGCGCATCAACGAGGTCCTTCACAGCCACCGGCCGGGGCGTGACCACGACGCGGTCAGCCTCGATCGCGGCCACATCGACCAGCAGGTCGACGACGCGGTTCATCTTGATGCTCTCGTCGCGGATGACGGTGGCGAAAGACGGCACCTTCGCCGCGTAGCGGCCGGTCTTGTCCGTCAACATCTCGGCGTAGCCGTAGATCGAGGTCATCGGGGTGCGCAACTCGTGGCTGACGTTGGACAGGAACTCGGTCTTCATCCGCTCGATCTCGCGCTCGCGGGTGGTGTCGCGCAACACGAGCACAAGGCCTTCGAGCCCTGATTCGCCATCCAGGTCGGCGATCGCGACACGCACGGGCACGGTGTCGTCGGAACCTCGATGGACCTCGCCGGCGGCATCGAGCAACCGGTCACCGGTGGTCAGCATGGGCGTCCCGGCCGCATCGCGGAGGTCGACAACCTCGATAAGCGGTCGACCGAGCGCTTCCTCCGGCGCGGTGAGGCCGACCAGTCGCAGCGCCGCGGGATTGATGCTGGTGACCAGCCCGTTGGCGTCGGTCGCCACCAGGCCGTCGGACATCGACGTGAGCACCGTCTGCAGCCGGGTGGCGGAGGACCTCAGGTCGCCGGTGAGCTGGGCCAGCGAGCCGGTCATCGCATCGAAGGTCCGCGACAGCGTTCCCACCTCGTCCACCGATCGCACGTCGGCGCTGGCGCTGAGGTCGCCAGCGGAAACCCGCTCAGCGGCGGCGGTGAGGCGGCGGACCGGGTCGACCGTACGACGCCCGACGAGTAGCGCCAGCGCACCGACCAACGCGGTCGCCAGCAGCGCGGTGGCCAGCAAATAGGTCAGCGCGCGGCGCTGCGCGGCTAGCGAGAGCGCGGCGTCGCGGGACAGCGCGATCACGCCTAGGGCCGTGCCGTCCGGGGCGCTCACGTAGGCAAACTGGACCGTCGGCTCCGAGCCCTCGGCCGGCACGGTCAGCCCCTGTGAGGTGTCCGGTCCGAGCCCGTCGCGCACGTCGTTGCGGTCCGCAATCCGCTGCACCTGCGCACGTTCTCCCGCCGACAGGTTGCTGGCCACGACGCGCCCACCGATGAGGAACGACAGCCCGTAGACCCCGGCGGCGACATCGTTGGCGGCGTAGGCGTCATCGAGGCGTACGCCATAAATCACCGCGCTGGTCGGGGCGAGCGGTCGGTCGACCGCGATCGCGATGGCCGCCAGCCCGGGCGGGGATCCGACGAGTCGGACGATCGAGGTAACAACCGTGTTGATCCGCTCCGCCTGCGCGTCGGGCTGCGTGCTCCCCGCGAACACCGCACGTACGGACGCATCCCGTGTGAGGCCGAGCCGCTCCGAGGCGCGCAGCGGCGTCTGTCCGCCCAGCGACGCCGCCTGTCCGGCCCGGTTGACCTGTACGACGAAGTCGTCGGTTGTGTCGCCACTGGTAAACCGCTCACGGGCAGCCTGGCAGGCTCCGCGGGTGCACAACTCCGCCGCGATCGGAACGAAGGCCCGCGCAGCGTCGATCACGCGGTTGACCGCTGCGAGCCGGTCGGCCGCCGCCTCTCGGACGAGTTGCTGTGCCTGGTCGTCGTAGGACTGCACGACGACTGTCCCGACAACGCCGACGGCAGCGGCCGCCATCGCCAGCACGCCGGCCAGGGTGGCCGCAACGACCTTGCCGAGCAGGCTGCGCCGGGCCAGCCGGATCAGGCCGGCCAGGACGAGCCCGGCACCGACGCCGCGCAGGGTGACGGTCAACGACCCCAGCGATCCACTCGAGCCGGCGCCGCCACTGACGGCGGCCGCCACGGCGTTGACCGCGAGCCCAGCAGCGATCAGCCGGGTGCCGAGGTCGCGGGTGGCCCGCCACCAGCCAGCCCCGGCGGCCAGTCCCAGGCCCACCGCGGCCAGGGTGGCCGGACCAGGTCGGGCCGCGAGCGGGACAACGACAGAGGGCAGCGCGACTGAGGGCGACACCGGCTTCACCGGCGCCGAACCCAGCCCGCCGCGCAGCAACCCCGCGGCGACCAGCAGCCCGCCCGCTGCCCGGACCAGGGCGATCGCATCGGAGCTCGACGTGCCGAAGGCGACGGCCGTGGCGATGTCGGCGCCGGCCAGCGCCAGCGCACCGAGGGCGACCAACAGAGCACCGCCGCCCCGTCGAGGCAGAACGAGCGCCGTGCCCGCCAGGGCCACCCACGCGGCGACGGCCAGAAGCTGGACTGTGCCCAGGAGCGCGAACGGCACCCCAGGCTCCATGCCGGGAGTCTAGGAGTGCGCGGGCCTGTCGGCGGTCACGTGGGACACGGCGTGGTGGGCTTTCCGCTGGCCAGCCGCCCGAGCTGGCCCAGCGCGTCCTTGAGCGACGTGACCTGGATCAACGTCAGCCCCTTCGGCGGGTGGTCCACGGCAGCGGCGCAGTTGGCCTTCGGGACTAAGAAGGCGACGGCTCCCTTATCGCGGGCACCGATGAGCTTTTGCTGAATCCCACCGATCGGCCCGACGTTGCCGGCGTTGTCGATCGTGCCTGTACCCGCGATGAACTTGCCTTGGGTGAGAGAGCCGGGGGTGAGCTTGTCGATGATGCCGAGCGAGAACATCAGCCCAGCACTGGGACCGCCGACGTCCTTGAGGGAGATATCCACCTTGACCGGGTAATCGGTGCGCTCCGACGTCAGCACACCGATGACCGGCCGCACCGTGCCGTCCTTGTCGCGGGTGGACCCGGTGCGGATCGTGACCCGCGCCGGCTTGCCGCCACGGACCACGCCGATGACGACGGTGGCGCCCGGCGCGCGGGCGCCGATCCGCGCGCGCAACGCGGCAGCGTCGCGGATCGCCGTCCCGTCGACCGACGTGAGGACGTCATCGGCCGTGAGCTTGCCGACCGACGGCGAGCCGGCCTGGACCTCTTGGACGAAGACCTTCGTGATGCCGGGGATGCCGAGCTGGTTGAGCGCCGCCGTCGTCGCGCTGTCTTTGGACTCGGTCATCGCCGCGATGTCCTGCTTACGTACGTCGGCCTCGGAGGTGTCCGGCGGGTAGATCACGTCGCGCGGCACGACCGCGAGATCGCTCTGAAACCAACCGCGTACGGCCTGCAGCAGGGTCAGCCGGCTGATAACGCTGATGGTCGTCAGGTTGAGGTTGCCCGAGTCGGGATAGGTCGTGCGCCCGGTGATCGTGATGACCTCGCGACCCCCGGTCTCGCCGAGCGTGTTGAACGTCGGCCCCGGAGCCAGCGCGACATAGGGCACGGCGGACGCACCGGCGAAGCCCCCGAGCCCGAGCAGCAAAGTGCTGGCGAGCAGCAGGGTCAGGGTGCGCCGGGACACCGGGCGAGCCTACGTCCGTACGACGTGAGCCGCCGGTCCAGAACGCGTCAGGCGAAAAAGCCCAGGCTCTTGGCGCCACCGGTCGCGTGGCCGTTGGATGCGGCCTGTGCGACGACGAGGTGCCGCTCGCCGTGCGGCGGCTGCTCCGGCATCGCCATCACGGGCGCGAGCTCGGGCTCAGCCGCCAGCGGCTGTTCCTGCGGGAGCGGCTCCTCACTGTGCACGGGCGATTCGCCTTCGACCTCGACGCGGTAGTAGGCGCGGAAGGCCAGCGGGACCTCGCTCAGCGTGTGACAGCTGACCTGACTCACGCCCTCGACGTTGCGCAGGTGCTCGACCAGGCGGACGGCCTCGTCGAGGTTGGGCAGACGGCGAAACGCCGGAGCTCCGTCCGGGCTGGGAAAGAACACGACGTGCTCCATGTGGGAGCTCCTTAGGGCTGCAACAAGCGGGGCCGCACCCTGCGGTCCCCTCACGCCCCAACGTTGTCGGCTCGCGAGCCCCCTCGTCTTGAGCGGTGGGTCAGATCAGCGCCTGCGGTGGTCCTGGCTGGCGGCGCCCCGGGAACCCGGCATCGGCGCGGCGAGGGCGGCCCGGAACCGCTCGTGCTCGCGGACCGAGTCGGCGGCGGCGACCGGCCCCCGGGAGCGGTTGGTCCAGGTGGCCCAGGCCATCGCGACAAGCGTCATGACGGGCACCGGGAGCAACCAGATCAGCCAGGCAGGCACGTGGCGACTGTAACGGCCCTCAGGGGGTTCCGACCCACTCCGGCTCGCCGGTGACGAACACCTGCCGCTTCCAGATCGGCACGGTCGCCTTGAGGTCATCGATGAGCCGCCGGGCCGCCTCGAACGCTTCGGCGCGATGGGCGGCCGAGGCCGCCACGACGACCGCGACGTCGCCGACGGCGAGCAGTCCGGTCCGATGCACGGCAGCGAGCGCCCGAACCGGGAGCTCCGCGGCGACGGCCTGCGCAACCGCCTGGAGGGCTGCCAGGGCATCCGGGTGGGCGACGTACTCCAACGCCGTGACGGCACGACCCTCGTCGGAGTCGCGGACCACTCCGGTGAAGCTGACCACCCCGCCGGCCCCGGCGTCCTCGACCGACGCGACGACGGCAGCCACGTCGATCGGCGCC
>JBKJLP010000401.1:0-10389 GCA_046596735.1 Mycobacteriales bacterium
CTGTAGGCAACCGGCGCGCCGGCGTCGGAAGGGGTCCGCGCACACAATGAAGCGACAGGGTGCAGTCGCGGGGCTCGACGAGGGCCGATCCCTGGGGCCAGCCTAGCCGCTAGGGTCCGCTTCACCTGCGAGGAGAGAAGGGAACGCCCGTGAGTGCTCCGGTGGACGAGGCGACGGTCGACCTACTCGGCGTGCTCGCGTACGGCGAACTCACGGCCTTCGAGCGGCTCGCCTCGGACGCGCGCCTCGCGCCGACCATCTCGGACAAGGCGGCGCTGTCGAGCATGGCGGCTGCCGAGTTCGGTCACTACCGCCAGCTGCACGACCACCTGATTGCGATCGGCGCCGATCCGGAGAAGGCGATGGCGCCCTTCGTCGACGCCCTCGATGAGTTCCACGACACGACGGACCCGAGCGACTGGTTCGAGGGGCTCATCAAGGCTTACGTGGGCGACGGACTCGCGACCGACTTCTACCGCGAGGTCTCAGCGTTCGTGACCGACGAGGCCACCCGCGCGCTGATCTTGGAGGTGCTGGCCGACACCGGTCAGGCCGAGTTCGCGGTGGCCCGGGTGCGCGAGGCGACCGCGGTCGATGCAGCCCTTGCGGGGCGGCTGGCGCTGTGGGCCAGGCGGCTCGTGGGCGAGGCGCTGCTGCAGGCTCAGCGCGTCGCGGTGGAGCGGGACGCCCTGATCGAACTCGTCGTCGGGGGCAGCGGTGACCTCGCCGGGCTGGCCCGACTGCTCACCCGACTGACCGACAACCACACCGCCCGGATGCAGGCGCTCGGCCTGCAGAGCTGACGGGACCTAGGTCGAGCCGAAGCCGACGCGGCGCTGCTCGCCTTCGGCGATTTCGACATAGGCGAGCTTGTCGGCCGGCACGAGGACGCGGCGGCCCTTCTCGTCGACGAGGGTGAGGACGCCCTTGTCGCCCTTAAGCGCATCGGCCACAGCCTTGGCGATCTCGTCCGGGGTCTGGCCGCTCTCCAGCACCAGCTCGCGCTGCGCGAACTGCACGCCGATCTTGACCTCCACCGGTGCCTCCAAGTCATCTGTCCTGCGGGTGGCCCGAGGCTAGTCGAGCAGTCGCTGCCGGACCCACTCGTCCGCTGCAAGCGCAACCGCGAGGCTCAGTCGCTAGGGGACAGGGGTGCGCCGGAGATCCCGCGCCAGGTAAGCCCGACGAGCAACTCGATCGCCCGCTCCTTGGGCAGGGTCCCCTGGGCGGCGAGCCACCAGCGCGCGCTGACCTCCATCAGCCCGGACAGCGCCACGGACAGCAGCGCCGCCTCCTCGGCCCGGAAGCCGGTGTCGTGGGCGATGGTCGCGGTGAGGGCGTCGATGCACTCCTGGTTCATCCGCTCGACCCGCTCGCTCACTGCCGGGTCGTTGCGCAGGTCGCTCTCGAACACCAGCCGGAAAGCACCGGCACCCTCGGCGCCGTCGCCGACGACGAAGTCGAAGTAGGCCTCGACCGTCGCTTCCACTCGTTGGCGGTTGTCGGTGGTCGAGGCGAGTGCCTCCCGTACCCGGGCGACGAGCTCAGCGGCGTGCTGGTCGAGCAGGGCCAAGTAGAGCTCCCGCTTGCCCGGGAAGTGTTGGTACAGCACGGGTTTGCTGACACCGGCGCGGTCGGCAATCTCGTCCATTGCGGCTGCGTGGTAACCCTGCGCGACGAAGATTTCCTGGGCGGCCCGTAACAACTGCTTGCGTCGGGCCGTGCGGGGCAGACGGGTGCCGCGCATCCCGGACCCGTTGCTCGAGTCCATGTCAGGGGCGCTGTTACTCACCGGTCGAGCCTGACACAGCGACCGCGGACCGGTACGAGCCTCCGGTCAAGAGGCGGCGACGTCCTGGCCGGACAACTCGCGAGAACCGTGCCGCGTCCGGCGCGCGTCGATGACCCGGTCGGGGTTGCGCCGCAGGTATTCGCCCTCCAGCGCGGCGGTCCGCTCGGTGTGGATGCGCAGCGCGTCCTCGCTGCCGTGCAGGAACGTGTCATGACGCGTCTCGTGCAGGTGGCCGAGCTCGCGCTCGAGCGCCTCGTCGGTCAGGGCTGCTGGCACCACACCGGTCATGAGCGTTCCTCCGTACGGGTCCTCGGATGGGTCGCGCCCCCCGGACGCTACAGACCCAGCAGCGGGGCGAACAGGTCGCCGTCCGCTTCGACCCGCGCAAGCACATCGTCGCTGGTGAAGACCAGGTCCTGTGGCGCCCGGCACGAGGCCACCTCGTCCCAGGTAAGGGGCGTCGACACGGTCGGCTGGGATCGGGCGCGCAGCGAGTAGACCGACACCGTGGTCTTGGCCGCGTTGTTCTGGGACCAGTCGATGAGCACCTTGCGCGGTCGCAGGTCCTTAGCCATCCGGCTGACGACGAGCCCTGGGTGGCTCTTCGCTAACCGCTCCGCCAGTGACTTGGCGTAGGCGGACGTCTCTTCGCTGGACCCGAACCCGGCGGCACGGGCGTAGAGCTGCAGACCTTTGCTGCCGCTGGTCTTGGCGATCGGCTCATGACCGTCCTGGGTCATCGCTTCGCGCAGGAGCAGCGCTACCTCGCAGCACTCGACGATCGTCGCCGGTGGACCGGGGTCGAGGTCGAAGACGATGAGGTCCGGCGGCGCCTGGGCCGTGGGCTGTCCGCGCTTGCGCTCAACCCGCCAAAGGTGGGTGTGCAACTCGAGCGCGGCCAGATTGGCCGTCCAGACCAGGGTCGCGAGGTCATCGACCACGACGTAGTCGATCGTGTCCCGGTTCTTGGTCGAGCCAGGGGACGGCAACGTCTCAACGTGTACCCAATCGGGGGTGCCCCTGGGGGCGTTCTTCTCGAAGAACACCATCGCGTCGACGCCGTCGGGATAACGCTTGCGGGTGACCGCACGGCCGGCTAAGTGCGGCAGCAGCACCGGAGCGATCCGGCTGTAGTAGTCGAGGACTTGCCCCTTGGTGAAGCCGACCTCGGGATAGAGCACCTTGTCGAGGTTGCTCAAGACGACCTGCTGTCCCTCCACGTCGACCGTGACCCTGTCGCTCATGTGCGTCTCACGTCCTGGGGGTCGATGTCGTCGCGCAGTCCCTTGTATGACGGGTGGCGCAGCCTGCCCTCGCGGGTCCACTCGGTGTAGTCGACCTCGGCAACGAGGACCGGCTCAACCCAGATCGCATCCTTGGCATGAGGACGCGGAACCGCCGTGGCAAAGGGGGAATCCGTTCGCTGCAGAGGGGCCAGTTGCTCGCCGAGCCACGCCAGGATTGCCTCGGTGAAGCCGGTGCCGACATGGCCGGCGTACTCGAGTCCACCTTCGCCCTGCACGCCTAGCAGCAGCGATCCGATCCGACCTGCCCGACCGCCCGCGCCGGGCTTCCAGCCGGCCACGATCACCGAGGCGCGCCGGATGTTCTTGATCTTGAGCCAGGCAGCCGAGCGGCGGCCGGGCAGGTAGCGACTGTCGCGGCGCTTGGCCATGACCCCTTCCAGGCCCTGTGATCTGGTGGCCTCCAGCAGGTCGCGGCCGACTGGAAAGGCTGGGGGCACGGACCAGCTCGCTCCCTGTAGCGCAAGGGAGGCAAGGAGGGCACGTCGCTCGTCGTAGCTGAGGGACTGCGCGTCCTTCCCGTCGAGCCGGAGCAGATCGAACAGCAGCAACTGCACCGGCGTGGAGGCCACCAGGACCGCACTCGGATTGCGTAGATGCATGCGCTGCTGCAGGAGAGCGAAGTTGCTGCGGCCCTGGTCGTCGAACGCCACCACCTCACCGTCAAGAACAGCATCGCGACCGACGGCTTCGGCAAGCCCACGGAGTTCGGGATAGGCAGTGGTGACGTCGTTGCCGGTGCGGCTGCGCAGGGTGAGTCGATCGGCAGTGACTTCTGCCAGCACCCGCACCCCGTCCCACTTGACCTCGTACGACCACTCGGCATCGTCAGCCGGTAGGGCGCCACTCACCGCAAGCATCGGTGCCAAGGGCGCGGCCATGCGTAGGTCCTACCCGGTCGGCTGCGCGACGTCGACGACAGGTGCGGCAGGATGCGCAGATGACGGCTGTCGGCGGTACCGGACTCGCGCTTCCCCTCAACCTCGCTCTGCCCGTACGAGGGTTCGTCGAGGTTGCCGCCAAGGCGGAGGCCGCTGGGTACGACCGGTTGTGGGTCGCCGAAGCAGGCAACAACGACGCGTTCGGGCTGCTGACCGCGGTAGCCGTCGGCACCTCGACGGTCGGACTCGCCACCGGCGTCGTCCCGATCTATACGAGGACGCCGTCGCTGATGGCGCAATCAGCCGGGACCCTGCAGGACGTCTCGGGTGGTCGATTTACCCTCGGGGTCGGCGTCTCCAGCAAGACGATCGTCGAGCGCTGGAACGGGATCCCGTACGACCGACCGCTGGCCCGCATCAAGGAGTACGTCGAGGTTGTGCGCGGCTTGCTCGCCGGGGAGCGGCTCGACCACGAAGGCCTCTACGACGTCCGCGGCTACTTCCTGCTGATGAACAACCCACAGCCGCCGGCGCCGATCATCATCGGCGCCCTGAACGAACAGATGCTGCGCGCCGGCGGTGAGGTCGCCGATGGGGTCTGCCTCAACTGGATCGGCGCCCACGCGGTCGGCGATGCGCTGGCCCATGTCAAGGCAGGTTCGCGCGAAACGACCAACGCCTGCTTCGTCCGGGTCTGCGTCACCGACGACGTCGAGTCCACGCGCCGCTGGGCCCGTCGCGAGGTCATGTCGTACGTGACCGTCCCGGCCTACCGCAAGGCGTTCGGCGTTCAGGGCTGGGACGCGGTCACCGAGACGGCGATGGCGCACTGGGACGGCGGTGACCGCAAGGCAGCGGCCGCATCCCTGCCAGACGAGTTCCTCGATACCTTGGTGCTCGCGGGTTCGGCGGGCGACGTCCAGGCCCGGTTCGAGGCCTACCGAACCGCCGGGGTCGACGAGCCGGTGGCCTTCCTGGTCAGTGGCCAGACCGAGCCGGCCGCCGTTCAGGCCGAGCTTGCCGCGACGACAGCGGCACTCGCGCCGGGCGGCGCGCAGCGATAGCGTGATCATCCGGCGGCAGGGGTAGGAGGACGGCGTGCGGTCCATCTGGAAGGGCGCGATCAGTTTCGGGCTGGTGTCGATCCCGGTGAAGCTCTACAGCGCCACCGAGCAGAAGGACGTCACCTTCCACCAGGTCCGCCGCTCCGACGGCAGTCGCATCAAGTACAAGCGCGTTGCCGCACTCGACGGTGAAGAGGTCGCCTACGGCGACATCGCCAAGGGCTATGAGCTCGGCAACGGCGAAACGGTCGTGCTTACCGACGAAGACTTCGCTGACCTGCCGCTCACGACCAACCGGGCCATCGACGTGCTCCAGTTCGTGCCGCTCGAGCAGGTCGACCCCATCTACTTCGAGAAGACCTACTACCTCGAGCCGGACAAGACTGGTGCCAAGCCGTACGTCCTGCTGCGTGAGGCGCTCGAACAGTCCGGCAAGGTCGCGGTGGTCAAGGTCGCCCTGCGCAATCGCGAGTCGCTGGCCACCCTGCGGGTGCGCGAGGGCGTCTTCGTCCTCGAGACGATGCTCTGGCCCGACGAGGTGCGCGCTCCGGATTTTGCCTTCCTGGACGAGGAGATCGAGGTCCGCGATCAGGAGCTGAAGATGGCGGCCAGCCTGATCGAGACGCTGTCCGGCGACTTCGACGCCGGTGAATACAAGGACTCCTACCGCGATGCGCTCAACGCGGTCATCGAGGCCAAGATCGCTGGTCGTGAGGTGGTGGCGCCGGAGTCCGCGCAGCCCACGTCCGGCACCGTCGTTGACCTGATGGCGGCGCTGCGGGCCAGCGTCGACGCGGCCAAGAAGAACCGTGCGGAGGCGGCGCCTGCCAAGAAGGCACCGGCCAAGAAGGCCGCGAGCACCCGTGCGCCAGCCAAGAAGCCCACAACGGGGCAGGGCAAGAGCGGTACGACGGCGAAGAAGACCACGAGCACGAAGCCAAGGGTCGTACGCAAGTCCGCGTGAACGCTCAAGATGCGGTCCGCTGGCGTCGATCATGACGGGACGCCCGAGCCTGGAGATGACCGTGCCCATCACTGAGATCCGCGATGTCGTCGCGGCGATCCGTGCTGTGCCCGGTGTCGCCGGCGCCGAGATCGAGCCGGACGCGGACGGCGGCCTCGGCATGCTGCGCCTGCACTTGGCCGCCGGGGTCGACGATGCACAGGTCGCGAGCGCCGTCGGGCGTCTGTTGCGCGAGCAGTTCGGGCTCGGCGTGGACGCCGAACACGTCCAGATCATCGAGGACGCCGAGATGACGCGTCGGCCCGAGCCGCCCGCGACAACAGGTCAGCACGAGCGCGTTGCGGAGCCGGCGCCAGCCCTGCCCACCCAGCGCGTCCCGGAGCGACCCGCGATCGCCCGCATGCACCTGGTCTCGTCCGGCCTCGACGTCACCGCCAGTGTCACCCTGTCCTCTGCCGGCCGGACCGCCGTTGGCGAAGGCCTCGGCAACGCCTCCCAGGTAGGGGTTCAGCGAGCCGTCGCCAACGCCACGTTGCGCGCGGTGGAGCAGCTGCTCGCCGGGCTTGCCCGGTTCGAGTTGGACCATCTGGAGATCAGCCACCTCGGCAGCGAGCGCACCGTGCTCGTCAACCTCTCCATGCTGTCGGCAAAGGGAAGCGAGCGCCTCACCGGCGCCGCGCTGGTCCGCGAAGACGTCCGTCAGGCCGTCATTCGGGCCACGCTGGATGCGCTCAACCGGCGCTTCGAGACCCTGCTGGCGTAGGCGGTCCGATGGCGCCGCCGCGGGTACGGTCACGCGGATGACGATCTGCCTGCAGGGTGGCGGCGAGTTCAGTCCCGGCTGCCGCGGCATGGACGCCGACCTCGTCCGTCGGGCCGGTGGCCGGGTCGTCATTTCGGCTCTGGCCGGCGCGCCGGGTCGTGACTACGACACCGCTACGGCCAACGGCGTACGTCACTTCCGGGCCGTGGGCGCCGGTGAGGTCGTCGGGGCTCCCGACGCGCGAACGGATCCGGTGGGCGCGCTCGCTGCGTTGTCCCAGGCCCGACTTCTCGTCCTGCCGGGCGGCTCGCCGTCCAGGCTGCTGACGGCGCTGCACGAGACCCCGGTCGGGGAGTTGCTGGCCAAGGCGCTCGCCGACGGCGTCGTGGTGATGGGGTCCAGCGCTGGCGCGATGGTGCTGGGGTCGTGGACGGTGCTCCCGGATCGTCGGGACGCCGGCGCGCTGGCTGTGGCCGCCGGCTTGGGCCTGGCCGGAGATGTGTCCGTGATCCCGCATTGGAGCGGCGGGTCAAGCCGCGGTGACTGGCTGCGAGCTCTGGATGCCCACCTGCCGGGCAGCACCGCCGTGCTAGGGGTACCGGAGGAGTCCGGGGTGCTGGTGGACAACGGCGTCCTGACCGCCGTCGGCCGCACGTCGACGCGACTGTTGGAGCTGGAACTCGACCTCGAGCCTGGCCAGAGTTGGACCCTCACATGACCGGTTCCGCCCGTAGCGTGCCGCTGTCCGACGCCCGACTGCCGTTCTGGTCCGGTGCACCTGTTCGGTAACTCGTTGGGCGGAGCCGTCTCGACGCGGCTGGCGGCCACTCGGCCCGAGCTCGTCCGCACGCTGACCCTGATGTCGCCCGCGCTGCCCGACCTGCGTCCACGCAAGCGCACCGACCCGCTCGTGCCCTTGCTCCTTCTCCCCGGGCTCTCCCGGCTGGCCGGTCGCCAGCTCAGACGCCGGTCGGCCGAGGACCGAGCACTGGCGGTGCTGAGGCTCTGCTACGCCGACCCGAGCGCGGTCCCGGCCGAGCGGGTTGCGGACGCGGTCGCTGAGGTGCGCCGGCGGGACGGACTGCCCTACGCGCAGGCGGCGTTCTTCGGCTCGCTCCGCGGGTTGGCCGTTGCGCAGGTGGGCGGCGGGTCACCGTCGCTATGGCAGCAGGCGCGGGCCGTACGCGCCCTGACGCTGCTGGTCTGGGGGACCGAAGACCGGCTCGTCGACGTCGCGGTAGCGCCCAAAGCGGCCGCCGCCTTTCGCAACAATCGCCTGTTGCTGCTGCCTCGTGTGGGCCATGTGGCCCAGATGGAGCAGCCCGAGACCGTGGCCCGCGCGTTCCTCGCGTTGCGCGATGACGCTGGCGCTCGGGGGGTGCGACCGGCCGCTTCGTAGCGCCAGGCGACATACTGAGAGGATCACCGCTCTGTCCGTACGCCCGAGGAGACCCCGCAGTGTCTGACCAGGGAACGACCATGCCCGGCGCTGCCGGCGCCTCTGGTGGCGGTGCCGCCGAGCGCATGCAGGCGTTGCTGGCCCGCGCCGCGCAGGAGCAGATCGCCGAGCAGCGGGGCGTTGCCGCCGCGCTGAACGACGTCCGCGCGCAGGTGGCGGCCGTCGGCGAGGGCCTGCGCGGAGCCGCTTCCGGAGTCGCTGTGGAGCGGTTGCGCGGCGACCTCGCCACGGTTGCCCACGAAGTCCACCAGAGCACGACGGGCATCGGTGAGCGCTTCGATGTGCTTGCCGGTCGCATCGAGGAGCAGGCCCGCCAGAGCGAGCGCGCCGGCGACCTACCCGCCCGGGTGGACAGCGTCAGTGCCGAGGTCAGTGGGCTGTCCGGCCGGATCGATGCCGTCGGCCGCGACGTCAGCGGCCTGACCAGTCGACTCGACGGCTTGGCCCGTGACCTGGCCCAGGTGCTCGCAGCGGTCGACGCTGTCACGTCCCCCATCGGCGAGGTTGATTCGCGCATCGGCGAGGTCACCGGAGCGGTGTCGGCTCTGACGAGCCGTCTGGACGGCGTCAGTCGTGCCGTAGGTGCGGTCGGCGGCAACGTCGAATCCCTCTCGGCCGGTCTCGAGGCGGTCGACGGCAAGGTGGACGCCCTCGCCGCTGACGTCGGGTCGGTCCCGCAGGTCGTCAACGGGATGAACACCGAGATCCGCTCGTTGGGTGCCCGGCTCGACCAGGTCAGCACCAGCGTCGGAAGCCTCAGCGGTCCGGTGCAGGGCGTGGTCGACCAGACTGCTGGCCTCACCGACCGCCTCGACGGCATCAGTCGCTCGGTCACCGGGCTAGACGGGCGCTTTGACGCCCTTGCCGGCGACGTCGCGTCGCGGCTGTCCGGGGTCACCGAGCGGGTCGCTACCTTCGGCGGCACCTTGGATGCGCTCGGCGGCACGGTCGGCGAGCTGCGTGGCACCGTCGGAAGCCTCAGCGGCACGGTCGAGGCCTCGACCGCGGACGCCGCGACGCGGGCCGAGGACCAGCACGCGTTCGGCGAGTCGGTCATGGAGGCGCTGGCCGCCCTCGGTGCCCGTTTCGAGCGGGTGTCGCACGAGGTCAGCTCGCAGGGCACCGGCGTGGCCAACCTGTCGGCCTCGGTAGCCAGTCTGTCCTCCTTCCCCGAGGCGCTCGCCGCCCTGCAGAGCGACCTGTCCGGCGTCCACGACCGGCTGTCGCCGCTCGGCGAGCTGCGGGACGGCCTCGCTGATCTGCAACTGCGTTCGTCGGCGCTGGAGTCGCTGCGCGGTGAGGTCCAGCACCTCAACGCCAAGTCCGAGGGCTTCGCGACCGCCACCGACGTCCATCGCCTGCGCGATTCGGTCATTGCCGCGCTCACCGAGCGCATCGCGGCTGCCTTGCCGCAGAGCGTGGCCCCGGACGAGCTCGACAACGCCCTCGCGCCGCTGCACGCCAAGCTCGACGCCGCTGCCGGCGGCCAAGAGGCCGTGGGCGGGATGACCCATCGCCTGGCCGCGCTCGAGGCGACGCTAGAGGCCTTCGGTGACCGACTGGGCGCCATCGGCGATGCCGCCGGGGGCGTGCCTGGCGTGGCTGCCGACCTGCGTCGCGTCGCAGAGCGGGTCGACGGCCTGGGGGGCACGTCCGAGCAGATCGAGGCGCTGTCCGAGCGGTTCGCCGGGCTGCAGCAGCAGGGGTCGCCGGCCACGACGCAGGCGCTTAACGCCTTACGCGAGGACGTCGAAAACCTTGGCGCCCGGGTCACCAACCTCACGGTGCCGACGTCCGATCAGGTCGCCGCGGCCGTCGACGCCCGGCTCACCGACCGGCTGTTGGCGGCGCTGACCCCGCGCATCACGGACGCCGTCCTGTCCGCCGTCCGCCCCCTGCTCGACGAGCGTCCCACCGCCGCGCCGCCGGTCGATATGACGGCCACGGTCCTCGAGGGCGTACGCGCCGCAAGCGAGGAGTCCGAGCAGCGCTTGCGCGCCCACGTCGACGACGCGGTGCTGGCGCTGGCCGAGGCGCTGTTGCGTCGGCGCAAGTCGGGTCAGCGGTCCACCAGTAGCGCCGTGCCCGCGTTGGACGAGCTCATGTCCCGCCCGACCAGTGGCGACACCGGCGTGTTCCCCATCGTGACGACGGGTGATGCA
>JBKJLP010000406.1:0-3581 GCA_046596735.1 Mycobacteriales bacterium
TCTTCTCCGGAGATTGCCTGCTGCTCGTGGAGAAGAGGGCGATGCTCTCCGCGCCCTGGTCACGGCACTGCTCGCAGGCGAGCCGGCCACGGCCCTCGCGGAACGCGTTGGCCGTCGACTGCCTGACCGCTGGGTGGTGCTCGCCCTCGATCTCGGTCCCCACCCGGACGAGGCGCACACCGCCGGAGCGATCGCGGCTCGACGCAAGGTCCGTCGGGTGCAAGAGCGGCTCGACGGTTGGGTCGGCGAACCGGTCCTGGGGCAGTTGCACGCGACAGGCGGGGTGGCTTTGCTGCCGGCTGACGACCGGCCGCTGTCGCCGCTCGTCCGCGAACTGCAGGCCGCTGCGGGGGCACCCGTGCGGGCCGGCGCGGCGACGGCGGCGCGAGCCGCCGAGGTAGCTGCCGCGGGAGCCCAGGCGAAGGAGGTGCTGCGGCTCGCTCCGCCCGAGCCGGGGCTCTATGTGTTGGCTGACGTTCTGCTCGACTATCAGCTCAGCCGGCCGAGCGAGGCGCAGGCCGAACTGGCGAGGCTGCTCTCGCCGCTCGATGATCTACCGGACTTGCGCCAGACCCTCGAAGCTCATCTCGACAACGACCTCAACCGCCGGGGTACGGCAGCTGCCCTGCACATCCATCCCAACACGCTGGACTACCGGCTCAAGCGCATCGTCGACCTGACCGGGCTGGACCCGTCGAGCACGAAGGGCTTGCAGTTGCTGGCCGGAGCAGTCGCCGTACGCCGCCTTCGCCGGTGACCGTTGCCGTCAGCCGTGTGCGGTTCCGCTGTCGAGCTCGCCGCCCAACTCCCGACGTGGCCGCACCAGCGACCTCAGCGTTTTGATGGTGTGTAGGGCGGCGACACCAGCGACGGCGCCGAGGACAGCCGCCTCGAGCGGTTGATGCTGGCGTGCCAACTCGGCCGTGGCGACCAGCCTCGCTGCCGCCGACGCAACGGCGGCCACCGTCGAGTGCAGCGTCGGCATTTCCGAGTGCGGCCACGTGGACGGTTTGCGTTCCCGCGGCTCCGGTTGCTCTCGTCGGTGCCCGGCAAGTGCGCGACTGGCCCAGGGGGAGGTGTTGACCCGCCCCAGCCGGACGAGCCCGACGGCTCCGAGCAGCAACAGCGCGCAGTACGCGGCGACGAACCCTGCTTCGAAACTCACGGCCGCCTCCGGTTAGCTCAGTGCGCCGGCTGCGGTGGCCTCGGTCGGGTCATGTCCCTCGACTTCGGTGAACAACTGGAACTCGTCGTCGAGTCCGGTGCCATCAGGAGTCTCCTTACGCACCACGGCAAGGACGCCCTGCAGGCTCATCCACAGCAACGGAAGAACACCGCCCGCAATGAAGACGACGTCACCGGGCAACCGCAGCCACTCCAGCATCCGGTTGGCATCGGACGTGATGAACGCCAGGGAGCGAGCATCCCAGTAACCGACGTCGACCGAGTGGTACAGCTGAAGAAAGCCCAGAGGCATCAGCGTCACGAACGACATCCAAGCCAGGCCGATGTTCAGGCTCCAGAAACTGGTCTTGATCAGGGGGTCAGACCATGTGCGCTGCGGCACGATGTAGCGCAACGCGAAGACTGCGAACCCGCAGGCGAGCATCCCGTAGACCCCCATCATCGCCGCGTGCGCATGGTTGGCGGTAAGGGCGGTCCCGATCTCGTAATAGCTCACGATCGGCAGGTTGATCAGAAAGCCGAACACGCCAGCACCGAGGAAGTTCCAGAAGCCGACCGCGATGAGGAACATCACGGCCCAGCGGTGCGGGAACTCGCTGTTGCTGTTTGCCTCTTGCTTAGCTCCCAGCCTGATGAAGGTCCACGCTTCGACCGTCAGGAACGTCAGGGGAATGACCTCGAACGCGCTGAAGAATGCGCCAAGGGCCAGGACTTGTGCCGGGGAGCCGCTGAAGTACCAGTGGTGCGCCGTGCCGATGACGCCGCCTGCGCTGTACAGCACGATGTCGAGGAAGATGACCGTCAGCGCTACGCGTTCGCGTACGACGCCGAGCAGCACGAAGATGTAGGCGACCATGACCGTGGTGAACAACTCGAGGAAGTCCTCGACCCACAGGTGCACGACCATGAAGCGCCAGAAGTCGGTCACCGTAAAGGTGTCTCCGTGATTGGTCAGCAGGCCGACGGCATACACCGCGGGTAGCGCCAGCGCGGAGAAGAAGAAGAGCCACGGCAAGTTGCCGGGGCTCTCGCCGCGTAGTCGGCCGCGGAGGCCACGGAACAAGATGCCGACCCAGATGACCATGCCCAGGGTGAGCAGGATCTGCCAGAACCTCCCCAGGTCGAGGTACTCGAAGCCCTGCATGCCGAACCAGGACCAGGTATCGCCGAACCAGCCGTGGATCCCCGCCAGCTCACCGAGCATCGAGCCGACCACCACGACGACCAACGCGCCCAGCAGTCCGTAGGTGAGAGCCGATTGACCTTGGGGGTCGCGTCGCTTGGTGATCATCGGCACCAAGAAAATGCCGGCGGCCAGGAAGGCTGTGGCGACCCACAGCAGGGACAGCTGGACGTGCCACGTACGGACGAGGTTGTACGGCAGCCAGCGGTCGAGGGGGATCCCGAAGAAGCTCTGCACGTCGGCGCGATAGTGCTCAGCTGCCGCTCCGACAAGGGTCTGGACCAAAAAGAGCGCCGACATCGTGAAGAAGAAAAACGCCGTCGCCTTCTGGCTCGCTGTCAGGGTCACCGTCTGGGGCTCGCGGAAGCGCAACTCGGTGGTATCGCGACCGTGCCAGCCCAGCCAGTTCCACCGACCGAACGCGGCGAACAGTGCACCGGTCCCACCCAACAGCGCGATCAAACTGGCCACGCTCCAGACGACGGTGTCGGCGGTGGGGCTGTTTCCGACGAGGGACTCCCCAGGCCAGTTGTTGGTGTACGAGTAGTTCTTGCCCGGTCGGTTGGTGCTCGCTGACCAGGCACTCCACGCGAAGAAGCTCGTGACCGCATGGATGTCGCTCGGCTTCGTGATCGCGCTCGGCCGCAGTCCCTGCTGACCCCGTGGATCGCCCAGGGTGTCGGCGTAGTGCCGCGTCAACGTCGCGAAGGCGGCGGCTTGCGCGTCGGACACGGTCAGGATGCGGGTCTGCGGGTCGTAGCGGTTGGCTTTGAACTCTTCGGAGGTCCTGGTCTGCGTGGCGCCTGAGCCCGCGGGGCCATAGCTCTCCTGCACCAGTTGCGCGGACCGGTGCAGGTAGTCAGCCGTGAAGTCCGGTCCGAGATATCCCCCGTGTCCGAAGATCGAGCCGTACTCCATCAGGCCGTTCTTCAAGAAGACGTCTTGGCCGGCGCGTACGTCAGCGGCCGTGTAGATCAACTGGCCAGATTCGGACAGCACCCTGTCCGCGATGGGCGGGCTCGATTGATAGGTCAGATAGCCCATCAGCACGAGGCCGAAGAAGCCGATGGCGGCGACCAGCGCCGAGGCCTGCACCCACCACCGATGCACCAACAGTCCGCGGCGTGCCGGGCGCGACTCAGTCACCTTCGTCATGCGCAGCAGGCTGTCTGAAGTCCAGGGCCAGCAAAAGGGTCTTAGGTCCCTGCCGTTG
>JBKJLP010000514.1:0-4319 GCA_046596735.1 Mycobacteriales bacterium
GCGCACCGCCTGGGCGCTGACCACCGGCAACAGCAAGACGATCGACACCTACATCGAAACCGTCCGTCGTACGACCGCCGGGGCGATGCAGTACCAACACAACGGCGCCTGGAAGGACGCGTCCTGCCGAACCGAGACGATTCGCTACCGGCAGGCCGCGCAGGGCGTGCCGTTTGGCCTGCCGCTGCAGTCGCAGGCGTTGGAGGTCTGCCGGACGGTGCACGGCCCGGTCATCACGACCTCCGATGACGGCACGCTGGCGCGGTCGATGCAGGTCGCGACCTGGGGCCGGGAGCTGGAGACCATCAACGGGATCCTGGACTGGAACCGCGTCGATGACCTCGCCGGCTTCACCAAGGCGGTCGCCAAGGTCGCGTGGAACGAGAACGTGATGTACGCCGACGCCGACGGCAACATCGCCTACTGGCACCCCGGGCTGCATCCGATCCGCACCCCTGGAGTGGACACTCGCTTCCCCAGCCGCGGCGACGGATCGCAGGACTGGCAGGGCCTGATGCCGCGCGAGCGACTGCCCCACGTGATCAACCCCAAGCAGGGCTACCTCGCCAACTGGAATGGCAAGCCCAGCACCGGTTGGGGCGACACGTGGTTCGGTGACCCGACGACGGCGCGGCCGTCCGGATTCGCCACCCGGCTCAACTCGATCACCTCCCAGCTGGTCGCCGACTCGTCCGTGAGCTTTGCCGACCTGCAGCGCATCGACTGGCAAGCCGGGGCCAGCGACCACCGGGCCCAGACCCTGGTGCCGGTCGTGCTCAGGCTGCTCGGCACCTCAGGGCTGAGCGAGGGTCAGCGGCAGGTCCGTGACCTGCTGGCCGGGTGGAACGGGTCGGCGTATGGGCCTGGCGCCGGCACCTCGGCTGGGACGTTGACCGATGCCACCGTCACGGATGGGCCTGCCCCGACCGCCTTTCGCGCGGTGGCGCAGACCCTGGTGGGGACGTTGTTGTCCGACATCCCGACGCCGGTCCTGTTGCGCTATGACGCGACCAACACCCACGTATTCGACGCGACGCCGGTCGACAACCTGGTGCTGCGGGTGCTGGACCCGTCGACGTCTTCCCTGACCGCGCAGCACGACTACCTCGCCGGCCGCAGCAGCGCGCAGATCGTGCGCACGTCCGTGGATGCCGCGGTCGCCCAGCTCGTTGCGCGCTATGGCGCGGACCCGGCGAAGTGGCGAGCGCGCCACCCGAGGTCACCGGTCGCCTCGCTCACCGGCGTCATCGGCCCCTCCACGACGATGCCCTTCGAGGACCGCGGTTCCTGGATCCACCTCGTGTCCTATCCGAGGGCCGCTGCCGTGGGTCGCCCGCCCGTAACGCCCGTGGCCGCACCGCCTGCTCTCGCGGCCACCGGCGGCTCGGTGCTCGTACCGTTCGGCGCCCTGTGCTTACTGGGAGCCGGTTTGCTGGTGCGGCGTCGCAAGGGGCGTCTGAGCTAAAGCTCGCGGCGCATCCCGAGATGCTCGATGCCCGCCTCGAGGTAGACCTCACCGAACGGTTCGAAGCCAGCTCGCTCGTAGAACGCCCTGGCGTGCACCTGCGAGTGCAGCTCGACGGCCGGCAGTCCCCGCTCAGCTGCGCGGGTGAGCAACAGCTCGAGCACGTCCCGCCCGAGTCCCGCGCCACGTGCCGGTGCGGTGACGGCCATCCGTCCGATCATGCCCACGGTCCCCTCGGTGCCCGCAACCAACTGGCCGTCCTCATCGATGCGGCCGTCGACCAAGCGACCGGTCGCGACCACCGCGTCGTCGACGAGGGCGAGTGCGTGCTCTGCCGTCGCATCGAGTTCGTCCCGCTCGATCTCGGGTGGCACGCCTTGACCGATGACAAAAACCTCGTACCGCAGGGCGTAAACCGCCGGCAGGTCAGCCAGCGTCGCGAGCCGGACGACCCGGTTCACTTCCGATCGGTGGGCATGGCCGGAGTGGCGACCACGCCGGTCTGCTCCGGGAGGAGCGGTGCGAGGTCGATGCCGTCGGCCGCCGTACGACCGCCTACCTCGACGGCACGGACCGTCGCCACGGCGGGCAACTCAGCCAGGTCACGTGCCGTTCCTCGGACGAGCGCTCCAATCACGCAGGCACACGGACCGCCGAAGACCCGAGCCTCCTGGAGCGCGGCCTTGGCAGCCTCTTGGTAAAAGGCCTTGAACTGCTTCTCCTCCGGGCTCGTGCCCGCGATCGACGTCGCGAGCCCGGAGAACTCCTTGGCCTCGGTCTGCTTGCGCACCGCAAGGGCTTTGCTGAACGTGCGTACGTCCATGACCAGGTTGGTGACGGGGATGGGCACCACCTCGGCGGGCGCCGCTTCAGCCGGAAGCTTGGCGCGGACCACCACCTGCTGCACGTCGAGATCCCCTAGCGTGATCCGAACGCGCTCGGGGGTGAGGTAGGCCCGGAAACTGACCAGCGCGGTGTATTCGGTGTCGGACGTGGTCTTCGCGAGCGAGACCAACCGCGACGTCGACTGCGCGATGTAGGTCGAGATGTTCGTGCCGACCGGCGCTCCGAGCGACGTGGGCGAGGCATTGTCGAGCCTCTCCTGAACCCGCTCAGCCCGCTGCTGGTCGCTCGACCGTGCCAGGGCGACGCCGGCGCCGGACACGAAGACCGCAGCGATAACGAGCACACCGAGCTGAGGCACGTCGCGCATGAGGGCCAGCGGACCCGTCGAGGCGTAGCGGTCGTCGAGCCGCCGCAGTGGCCCATCGCCGAGGTCGCGCAAACGGTTTGTCAGGGCTCGACGTTGCAGGGACAGACCGTCGAGGAAAGCGCGCAGCCGGGCAGCGAGCCGAGGGACGAGGTCGTCGTCGAGGTTGTCCAGCTTCACGACAGGTCCGCGATTCGGTCGAGCGCGCCCTGCAAATCAGCGGCGTAAGGGCTGGTGAACTCCACCCAGCGGCCATCCTCGGGGTGGGCGAATCCCAGCCGGACCGCGTGCAGCCACTGGCGCTCGAGCCGAAGCTTTTTGGCCAGCGTCGGGTCCGCGCCGTAAGTCTGATCCCCGACGCACGGGTGCTTGAGGGCCGCCATGTGGACGCGGATCTGGTGGGTGCGCCCGGTCTCGAGGTGGATCTCCAGCAGCGTCGCGTGCCGGAACGCCTCGAGCGTTTCGTAGTGGGTGACGCTGTCGCGTCCGGTGGCGACCACCGCGTACTTGTAGTCCGACGTGGGGTGTCGATCGATCGGAGCATCGACCGTGCCGGTCATCGGATCGGGGTGGCCCTGCACCAGCGCGTGATAGCGCTTGTCAACCGTGCGGTCCCGGAAGGCGTCCTTGAGCACGCGGTAGGCGCGCTCGCTCTTGGCCACGACCATGGCGCCGCTGGTGCCTACGTCGAGGCGATGGACGATCCCCTGCCGCTCGTCCGCGCCACTCGTGCTCACCCGATGGCCAGCCGCAACGAGCCCGCCGATCACCGTCGGTCCGTCCCATCCAGGGCTCGGGTGCGCGGCGACGCCCACCGGCTTATTGACGACGATCAGATCGTCGTCCTCGTACAAGATGCCGAGGCCATCGACGCGCGTTGGCGCTGCTCGCTCGGCCGGTTCGGGTGTCGGCAGGTCCACCTCGAGGGTCTCGCCGGTGCTCACCCGATCGCTCTTGGCGGTGGCCTTGCCGTCCAGCGTCGCGCCGCCGCGGCCGACGATGTCCGCCGCGGACGTACGGCTCACTCCGAAGATTCGGCTGATCGCGGCGTCCAGGCGCAGGCCGTCGAGCCCCTCGGGGACAGGCACGGTACGTCGTTGACTCACCACACCATCATGCGGGATCGACCGGGTCGGGCTCGCGCCCGTGGCTGCCGTCCAGCTCGATTCCACGCACGCTCAGCAGGACGGCCAGCACCCCGCCGATGACGATCGCGCTGTCGGCGAGGTTGAAGACCGGCCATACCCGGACGTCGATGAAGTCCACGACCGCGCCGCGGCCGACACCCGGACTGCGGAACACGCGGTCGATCAGGTTGCCGACCGCGCCGCCCAGGAGCAGCCCCAGACTGACCGCCCAGCCTGCGCTGCCCAGTCGCCGGGCCGTACGGATGATGACGACGGCGACACCCACGGCCACCAGGGTGAAAAGGATGGTCGCGCCCTCGGCGAAGGAGAACGCGGCGCCCGGGTTGCGTCCGACGTTGAGCAGTAGCCCACCGCCCAGGAGCCGAATCGGCGCCCGACCCTCGAGCTGGGCGACGACCAGGATCTTGCTGACGACGTCGGAGACCAGGACCAGCGACGCGACCAGGGCGAGCAGGCGGGTAGGGCGGCTCAGCGCCGTTCCTCGCGGGTCTTGCAG
>JBKJLP010000222.1:0-2744 GCA_046596735.1 Mycobacteriales bacterium
CCGCCGGCGATCTGCGGGGTGAGCGACGACGTCGCCCAGGTGTCCATGACGTCGGCGTCGCCGACGAAGCCGCCGGGCACCCCGCGCTGGTCCTCGGTGAAGCCCGGCGCGGTGTCGCTCGGCGGGTCGACCGGCAGGCTCGCCTCGTCCGGCACGATCGGGTCGTCGTAGACCGGCTCGCCGTGGGCGTCCACCCGGTACCAGAGCGGGATCGGCACGCCGAAGAACCGCTGCCGACTGACCAGCCAGTCGCCGTTGAGGCCGCTCACCCAGTTTTCGTAGCGGACCTGCATGTGCGGCGGGTGCCAGTCCAGCTCCTTGCCGCGCTGAAGCAACTCGTCGCGGACGCCGGTGTCGCGGCCACCGTTGCGCAGGTACCACTGCCGGCTGGTGACGACCTCCAGCGGACGGTCGCCCTTCTCGAAGAACTTCACCTGGTGGGTGATCGCCTTGGGCTCACCGACGAGGTCGCCGGACTCGACGAGCATCTCGACGATCCGCTTCTGCGCCTGCTTGGCGGTCTTGCCAGCCAACTCACCATAGGGCTCAGTTGCCACGCCGTCCGGTGCCGTCGCGAGCAGCCTCCCGTCGCGGCCCAGGATGTTGCGGACCGGCAGATCCAGCTCGCGCCACCAGATCACGTCGGTGGTGTCACCGAACGTGCAGATCATCGCGATACCCGAACCCTTTTCGGGATCAGCCAACTCGTGCGCCCGCACCGGCACCTGCGCTCCGAACAGCGGCGTCGTCACCGTCGTGCCGAACAGCCCCTGGTAGCGCGCGTCGTCGGGGTGCGCCACCAGCGCCACACAGGCCGGCAGCAGTTCGGGCCGGGTGGTCTCGATGAAGACCCGCTCGCCGTCCGCCCGGTCGAACCCCACGCGGTGATAAGCCCCAGGCATCTCCCGATCTTCAAGCTCGGCCTGCGCGACGGCCGTACGGAAGTCGACGTCCCACAGGGTCGGCGCCTCCTGCGCGTAGGCCTCGCCGCGGGACAGGTTGCGCAGGAACGCGCGCTGACTCGCCCGCTGGCTGACCGGCCCGATGGTCGTGTAGGTCTGCGCCCAGTCGACGCTCAGACCGATGCGCCGCCAGAGGGCCTCGAACGTCTTCTCGTCTTCGGCGGTCAACCGCAGGCACAGCTCCACGAAGTTGCGCCGGCTGATGCTGACCGGGTCCTTGGGCGGATCTGCGGGCGGCTCGTACGACGCGTCGTACGGCAGGTTGGGGTCGCAGCGCACGCCGTAGTAGTTCTGCACCCGGCGCTCGGTCGGTAGGCCGTTGTCGTCCCAACCCATCGGGTAGAAGAGCACCTTGCCGCGCATCCGCTGGTAGCGCGCGATGCTGTCGGTCTGCACGTAGCCAAAGGCCGAGCCCATGTGCAGCGAGCCGCTGACCGTCGGTGGCGGGGTGTCGATCGAGAAGATGTCTGCGCGCGCCGCGGTGCGGTCGAACGCGTAGGTGCCTTGGGTCTCCCAGACGCCAGCCCAGGTGTCCTCGATGCCATCGAGGGTGGGCTTGTCGGGCATGCGGGACGCGGTCACCCTGTGAGTCTAGGGAGCGCCCTAACCTGATTTTTATGACCCCGTACGACGTGGACCTCGATGCCTCCTGGTCGATCGGCAACAAGCCGCACGGCGGCTACCTGCTCTCGACGATGGTGGGGCTGGCCCTGGGCGAGGAGCACCCCCATCCGCTCGCAGTGTCGGCGATGTACGTCTCCTCGCCGGATGCGGGCCCGGCCACTGTCGAGGTGGAGGCGCTACGCACCGGCCGGTCGATCGCCTCCTCACGGGTGCGGCTCAGCCAGCAGGGTGCGCCGCGCGTCGAGGCGCTGCTGTCCGCCGGCCGGCTCACCGCCCCCGACCCGTTCTGGTCCCGCCGTGACCTGACGCCGCCCGCGTTGCCGCCGCTGGAGGACTGTCCGCGCGCGCCTGCCGAACGACCCAACGGCAGCCGGGTCGGCCAGCTGGACCACGTCGACGTCCGGCTGGACGTGTCCACCGCGATGTGGGCGGTCGGTGCGCCGGTCGGTCAGGCTGAGATCCGGGCCTGGCTGCGCCGGGACGACGGCGGCGACGCCTCGGTGCTGGACCTGTTGGTCTTCGCCGATGCGCTGCCGCCGGTGACCTTCGACCTGGGTCTGATGGGCTGGGTGCCGACGGTCGAGCTGACCGTGCACGTTCGCGCCCTGCCGGCGCCGGGGTGGATCCGCGCCGTGCAGCGGGCCAGGCTGCTGCAGGACGGCTGGATCGACGAGGAGTGCGAGCTCTGGGACAGCGCGGGGCGGCTCGTCTGCCAGGCTCGCCAGCTGGCCGGCTACCGGGTCCCCGACGGCCACGTCCTGCCGATGCCCGGTTGACATCGGCGCGATCGGCACCTTGACGGGCCAACACGCCGGCGTGTCGCCCCGCGAACGTGCCGACGGCGGCGAGGTCCGCGCAGCTTGGGCTGGCGGAGCGGTGGGTCAGGCGGTTTTGTCGCGACGCTCGCGCGGCGGGCGCGCGGGCGTGGAGGCATCGCGCGGCACCAGGGCCGGCAGCGCGTGCTCGAGGACGACCTCGCGGTTGATGACGCACTTGGCGACGTCACCGCGCGAGGGGATGTCGTACATCACGGAGAGCAGGACCTCTTCCATGATCGCGCGCAGACCACGGGCGCCGGTGCCCCGCTTGATGGCCTGCTCGGCGATCGCGGTGAGTGCGTCGTCGGTGAACTCCAGGTCGACGCCGTCGAGCTCGAAG
>JBKJLP010000321.1:0-3197 GCA_046596735.1 Mycobacteriales bacterium
CGCCTCGTCGAGCGCCTGGCCCAGGCCGGGTTGCTCAAGGTCATCTGTGGCACCGACACCCTCGGCGTCGGGATAAACGTCCCGATCCGCACCGTTCTCATGACCGGCCTCGCGAAGTACGACGGGGTCGCCACCCGACACCTCAAGGCCCGCGAGTTTCACCAGATTGCCGGCCGTGCCGGGCGGGCGGGGTTCGACACCGCCGGAACCGTTGTGGTGCAGGCTCCCGACCACGATGTTGAGAACGCCAAGCGGGTCGCGAAGGCCGGGGACGACCCCAAGAAGCTGCGTCGGGTGGAGCGCAAGAAAGCGCCAGAAGGCTCGGTGTCGTGGGGTGAGCCGACGTTTGACCGGTTGGTGGCAGCTACCCCGGAGACCCTGCACAGTTCGTTCGCGCTCTCGCACTCGATGGTGCTCAACGTCCTTCAGCGACCCGGCGACGCGATGGCAGCGCTGCGCGAGCTGATCGGACGCACCCACGAGACGCCGGAACGCCAAGAAGCGCTACTGGAGCAGGCTGAGGAGATCGTCGAGGGCTTCCTCGGCGCAGGCATCGTCGAGCGCGATGGCGACGGTCACCCGAGACTGACCGTCGACCTGCAACCCGACTTCGCTCTCAACCAGCCACTGTCGCCCTTCGCCCTGGCTGCCCTGTCGCTGCTCGACCGCGAGTCGCCGTCGTACCCGCTGGACGTCCTGTCGGTCCTCGAGGCGACCTTGGAGAATCCGCGGCAGGTGCTGTCGGCGCAGCTCAACAAGGCCAAAGGCGAGGCCGTCGCGCAGATGAAGTCCGACGGCATCGAGTACGAGGAGCGGATGGAGTTGCTCGACGAGGTCAGCTACCCCAAGCCGCTCGAGGAGTTGCTGACGGGGGCGTACGAAACCTTCCGCGCCGGCCAACCGTGGATTGGCGACTACGAGCTCGCCCCGAAGTCGGTCGCCCGAGACATGTACGAGCGGGCCATGACCTTCGTCGAGTATGTCGGCTTCTATGGCCTCGCCCGGTCCGAGGGTCTCGTGCTGCGCTACCTCGCCGATGCCTACAAGGCGCTCGACCGCACGGTGCCGGATGCGTTGCGGACCGAAGAACTCCTCGAACTGACCGAGTGGCTCGGCGAGCTCGTCCGCCAGGTCGACTCCAGCCTCCTGGATGAGTGGGAGCAGTTGCGCAATCCAGCCGACCCGGCGGCGCCGCCAAAGCCGGTGGACGACACGCCTCCCCCGGTCACCCGCAACATCAGGGCCTTCCGCGTCCTGGTGCGCAACCAGCTTTTCCGGCGGGTCGAGCTGGCGGCTATCCGTCGCTACGACCTGCTGCGCGAACTCGACGACGACCTCGACTGGAAGACGCCGATCGAGGCCTACTTCACCGAGTACGACCGGATCGGCACCGGACCCGATGCCCGCGGCCCGGCACTGCTGCGGATCACTGAGGAGCCCGGTCGCTGGGTCGTGCGCCAGACCTTCGACGACCCAGCGCAGGACCACGACTGGGGCATCACCGCCGAGGTCGACCTCGCCGCGTCCGACGAGGCCGGCACCGCCGTCGTACGGATCATCTCGGTGGATCAGCACTGAGTGCCTGGCGATCTGGTCGTTGGAGCGCCCGCGAGCGAGCTGCCGCAGCACCCCCTGCCGAGCTCCTCGCCCGACCGGAACGCACGACATCCACCTCGGTAGCTGCTGGGGGAGAACATGCCCCGCGGGCCGGGTGTGACCGCAACTGGATGCCTTGCGTTCCAGACTGTGCTCGGCGGTCAGGGCCTCGGGCTCGGGATGCAGCTCGGCTCAATCCCCGGTGGGGTCTTCCCCTCGATCCAGCGCCTGCCACACCTCAGCCTCGGTAGCGGCGACGGGGGTGGCCCGCTGCCCGCCGGGAGCGTCATACTTGGTGCCCATCGCGGTCCACCGCTGACCGAGCGCCGCGATCGCGAGCCCGGCCAACAGCAGCAACAGCCCGCCGACCAGGACAACCCAGGGCCACCCGCCGAGGCTGATGTCGGATGGGCCTGGCGAGCTGACCGGAGCTGCGCGCCGGAGGGCTGCCGCCGGGTCGCTCAACAGTCGAGCCGTCACAGCGATGATCCCGGCTCCGGACAGAGCGAGGACGAGGCCGACAAGACGCCGACCCCAGCCTCTGGTCGCCGCCAACGCAGCGACCGAGGCCAAGCCGAGCCAGCCGAGCGCCCCAATTCCGGTCGCCAACGATGAGCCACGAAGGTGAATCTGTCGGCCGGGCAGCGGAGCCAGCGCAGCGACGTCGTACGACACCCACGTACGGGAAGCCGCGATCAGCAGCAACGCCGCTCCGGCCAAACAGCAGCCGGCAGTCCAGCGCAGACCGCGGTTCATTGGACGCTGCGCAGGGTTGCCGCAGCCGCCACCGCCCTCAGCACGGCCGCCGCTTTGTGCTCACACTCGAGTTGCTCGGCCACCGGGTCGCTGTCGGCAACTAAGCCGGCGCCAGCCTGCACGTAGGCGACGCCGTTGTGCAGCACCGCCGTGCGAATCGCGATGGCCATGTCCATGTCGCCGGCGGCGTCGAGGTAGCCAACGCACCCGCCGTACAACGCCCGTCGGGCCGGCTCGAGGGACTCGATGATCTCCATGGCGCGCGGTTTGGGGGCGCCACTCAGGGTGCCAGCAGGAAACGTCGCCGTGAGTACGTCGAAGGCGGACCGGCCGGGCAGCACCTCACCGACCACCGTCGACACGATGTGCATCACGTGGCTGTAGCGCTCGACGGACATGAAGTCGATAACGTCGACCGTGCCCGGCACACACACCCGGCCGAGGTCGTTGCGACCCAGGTCGACGAGCATGACGTGTTCACTGCGCTCTTTGGGATCGGCCAGCAACTCGGCTGCCAGCGCTGCGTCTTGGGCCGGATCGGCACCACGCCGCCGGGTGCCAGCGATCGGGTGCATCTGGGCGCGCCCGCCGGTCACGGTCACCAGCGCTTCGGGTGAGGACCCGACCACGTCGTACGGCGACTCGCGGCCAGCGAATCGGAGCAGATACATGTAGGGCGACGGGTTGCTCGCGCGCAAGACGCGGTAGACGTCAAGCGCATCGACGTCAGTGCGCAGCTCGAAGCGCTGGCTCAACACGACCTGGAAGGCGTCGCCGGCCCGGATGTGCTCCTTCACGGTCTCTACCCCGGCGAGATAGTCCTCCCGCGCGGTCCGGGACTGCAC
>JBKJLP010000415.1:0-10947 GCA_046596735.1 Mycobacteriales bacterium
TCGAGGGGTCGGCGCTCGGCGCGGCCGTCGGCGCAGCGGTGGGCTCGGGGGAGTCCGGGCCGGCCGTCTCGGGCGTCGAGTAGGCGGGCACCTCGGCCTGACCGTCACCCCGAGGAGTCGGTTCGAAGCGCACCCAGCCAGCCCCGGCGAACCACGCCTCGGGCCACGCATGCGCGTCGTCGGTCGTGACCTCGTACGTGCCGTCGGCCTGACGGGTTCCTCGCGTGAAGCCGACCGCCACCCGGGCCGGAATCCCGAGTTGGCGCACCATCGCCGCCATCGCCGAGGAGTACTGCTCGCAGAAGCCGCGCTTGCCACGGAGGAAGTCCTCCAGCGCGCTCGGGCCGTTGATGCCCGCAACAGTGGGCGAGATGTCGTAGACAAAACCGCTGCCTGCGTTGCGGAAGTAGGCCTGCAGCGCAACCACCTGGTCGTACGGCGTGCTGCGGCCGGCGACGGCCCGCTTGGTCGTCGCGACGACAAAGGGGGTCAGCGTGGGCCGGACGGCGTACGGCCGCACCTGCTCGGGCAGGGGAGCGCCCGGCGGCATCGCGGCCAGCAGGTCGCGGTCCGGGAGCACCCGGGTAGCGCTGACGAGGTAGGGCTGGTCGAGGTCTCGCGTGTTGGTGCGGATCCCGAAGACCGTCTCGCTGCGGTCGTCGTACAGCCAGGGACCGGGTACCTGCACCGAGCGCGCCGGAAAGGGGACCGGCAGCCACTGCGCGCTCAAGCCACCGATGGCGATGCTGCTGCGCACCGACCGGGTGGCGGCCGAGGTGAGGCCGATGGGGTCGGGTAGCGGCTTGGTCACGCCGTCGCGCTTGGTCGACCCAGACAACCGCGAGGCCGTCCAGCCACTGTCGGCGAAGCGGTCCAGCGTCGTCAGGCGCAGGTAGTCCGGCCGCGGGTCATCGGTCCGGTAGCTCAGGATCTGCCGCGGCTCGGGGAGGCGCAGGTCGGCGCGCAACCGGGTGATCGGGTTGTACGTCGTCGTGGTCTGCGGCCCACCTCCCAAGCCGTCCCCGGCTCCGCCCGGCAGCAGGCGGGCGTTGAGGCCGGGCAGCAGGGCGGGCACGATCACGGCGATCCCGAGCGCGGCGGAACCGATGCGGCGCCCGACCCGAGCGAATCCAGGATCGCCTCCAGCGGCGATCGTGACTTCGCTTGGTCCGCGCTGGGACCGCAGCGCCGCCCCCCACCGCCGGGTCCGCTGCTGGCTCTCGACCAGGAGCAGACCCAACCAACCCCCGGCCGTCAGGACGAAGGGCAACCAGCCCACGCCCTGCGCGCGCACGGCTCCAGGGACGGCGAAGAGCACCAGCAGGGCGGCGCCGGACAGGGCCGCCCGACGCAGGACGACGGCGATCGTGTCGACGGCGAGGGCGACGATGCCGAGACCGACGGTGGCGATGAGCACCAGGCCCGGGTTGGTCGGCACCGGTGTCGTGAGCGCGGCGATGTCCGTCCAGCCCTCCGTGAGCAGCGCCCGCAGGGCCGCCCAGGACTCCGACCAGGGCAGCAGCCCGAGGACCAGCGTGCCGGGGGCAAAGACGACGGTGACGTACTCCGCGAGCACGGCCAGTCCGAGCAGCGGCTGTACGGCCCGTGGCACCGTGAGCCAGCGGGCGACCAGGCCGATCCCCGCGACGGCGGCGACACCACCCAGGGCCCGCCACCACCAGCCACGCCCGTCGAAGAGCGGCAGCAGCGCGGTCGACGAGAGCGCAACGGCAAGCGCCGCTGTCAGGGTGAGCCGGACCGGGTGGAGGTCGGGCCGGGCCGTCACGGGCCGACTCCTACCCGGCCGGGGCGGACGCCGGCGTGGCTCCAGACCGACGCCAGCGTCGTGCCGTGGGTGACCGGCACAACCCGCCAGCCGGCGGCCGTGAGCAGCGCCTCGGGTCGCCGGCCGGTCGTGCGCGCAGCCGGCGTGGCGCCGGCTCCGCCCCAGGACCGGGTCGCCACGGTGGGCGCTCCCCACGTCGGGGTATCCAGCAGTACGGCGACGCAGGTGCCATGCGAGGTGCGCAGGCGGGCCAGCCGCTCGGCGTCCTCGGCGTCGAGGTGTCCCAGCACGGCGATCAGCACGCTGTCCGACGAAGCACGAAGCGCTGCCGTGGCCGCGTACAGGTGCCGTGCGCTCGACGGGGTCACCAGCGCCAGCGCGTCGAGGAGCACCGCCTGGTGGGTCCCGGTACCCGGCGGGCTCAGGGCGTCGCCCTCCTCATCGAGCAGGCTGACCACAAAGCCGGCGCGTTGCAACGCGATCCCGATCGAGGCAGCTGCCCCTACCGCGTACTCGTACGACGACCCGGGGCCGTCACCGCGATGGGCGCAGCGCCGCCCATCGAGCAGCAGGGTCGCCCGGCTCTGCAGGAGCTGTTCTTCGCGGCGGACCATCAACTCGCCGGCCCGCGCCGTGGAGCGCCAGTGCACCTTGCGCAGGTCATCTCCTCGGCGGTACTCCCGCGTCGTGGCGTCGTCGGCTCCGCTGGCGCTCAGCGCGCGCGACAGCGACTCACCGGCGCCCCCGGCCCAGTCGCCGCCGAGGCGGACCGGTGGTAGGGCGGAGACCACCGGCGTCACCACCAGATCCTCCGTCTGGACGAACGACCGGGTGAGCTCGACCAGCCCGAAAGGGTCGGTCAGCCGCACCGACAGCGGTCCGATGGCGTAGCGCCCGCGCACGTCTGAACGGACGGTGTAGTCCACCTCGCGGACCCCGCCCGGCTCGACCCGGTCGAGCGCGAATCGCGGCCGCCCGCCGAGCGACATCGGCAAGCCGTCTTCCATGAGCAGCACGCCGCTGGGCAGGCGCGAGACGTTGTCCAGCCGCAACCGGACGGTCGCCGAGTGACCGGCGGGCACCCGCGGTGGGTCAATGCGCCGCAGGCAGGAGAGTCGATAGCGGGTGCGCGACACCAGGGCGACCGCTACCAAAGGCAGGGCGACGAGGAAGATCCCGACGCGAAGCAGGTCTGGTTGACCCAACACCACGGCACAGACGTCGAGGCTGACGCCGCACGCCAGCAGGCAGCGGCCGCGCGTCGTCAGCCCACGCAGTTGTCGCACCGTGGCGCCCACACCGGTGTTCAACGACTGCGCAGAGCCGGTCGTTCTCCCGGCACAGCAACCCGAGCGACCACGTCGGCCACCACCGCTTCCGCGGTGCGTCCAGCCATCTGCGCCTCCGCCGTGGGCAGCACCCGGTGCGCGAGCACGGCCGGGGCCAACTCCTGGACGTCGTCGGGCAGCACGAAGTCACGGCCGTCCAACCCGGCTTGGGCTCGGGAGGCCCGCAAGAGCTGGAGCGTGGCGCGGGGCGATGCGCCCAGCCGCAGATCTGGGCTGGTGCGGGTAGCGGCGGTGAGCGCCACGACGTACTGCTTGAGCTCGGGGGAGACGTGGATGTCGCGTACGAGGCCGATCAAGCGCTGGATCTGCTCGGCGTCGGCGACGGCGACGAGGTCCTCGAGGGGGTCGGCGCCGCCGTGTGTGTCGAGCATCTCCAGCTCGGCCGCCGCGGACGGATAGCCCATGGAGAGTCGGGCGGTGAAGCGATCGCGCTGTGCCTCGGGCAGCGGATAGGTCCCCTCCATCTCGATCGGGTTCTGCGTGGCCACGACCATGAACGGGCTCTCCAGCACGTAGGTCGTTCCGTCGATCGTGACCTGCCGCTCCTCCATCGCCTCGAGCAGCGCGGATTGGGTCTTGGGTGAGGCACGGTTGATCTCGTCGCCGACCACGAGGTTGGCGAAGATCGCCCCGGGTTTGAACTCGAAGTCGTGCGACTCCTGGTTGTAGACGCTGACGCCGGTGACATCGCTGGGCAGCAGGTCCGGCGTGAACTGGATCCGTCGCACGCTGCAGTCGATCGAGCGGGCCAGCGCCTTGGCGAGCAGGGTCTTGCCGACGCCGGGCACATCCTCGATGAGCAGGTGCCCCTCGGCCAGGAGGACGACGAGCGCGAGCCGAACGGCGTCGGGCTTGCCCTCGATGACCTGCTCGATGTTGCGGCGCACCCGGCCGGACACGTCCAGGAGCTCGTCAAGGTCGGGGGCCGCCGCTCGGCTGGCGCGGGTGGTGGTCCGGGCCACGGGTGAGGCCTCCTGATCGGGTGCGCGGGTGGTCTCCACTGTCGCACCCGCGCCGCACGCCAGCACCTACAGGCGGCTCCGTCGGGTCCGGAACACCGGTGTGCGCTTTGACGCCCCACCACGCCCCACTGCGTACGACCTGCGAAAAGAGGTTCTGGAAAGTCGCGCCACGCCGAGTTTGGCGTTGACGATGGAGCAAAGTGGAGTAACGTGGGGCACGTCGGAGTCGGGGAGGTGGTGCAGCAGTGTTTCTCGGTACGCACACCCCACGCCTCGACGACAAGGGGCGGCTGTTCCTGCCGGCCAAGTTTCGCGACGAGCTGTCGGGGGGTGTGGTGATCACCAAGGGTCAGGAGCACTGCCTCTACGTGTTCACCCGGACGGCCTTCTCCGCCAAGGCTGAGGAGCTGCAGAGCGCCTCGCTCACCAGCCGCCCGGCCCGGGACTACAGCCGGATGTTCTTCTCCAGCGCGTACGACGAACTCCCGGACAAGACCGGCCGCGTCACCATCCCGGCCGGGCTGCGTGCGTACGCCGCGCTCGATCGCGACTGCGCCGTGATTGGGGCTAACACCCGCCTGGAGATCTGGGACGCCCAGGCCTGGGCTTCCTACGAAGCGGAGCAGGAGGCGGCGTTCGCCGACCAGGACGAGAGCGGGGTCCCGATGCCGCGCTGACGCACGCCCGGCAGGCCCCTGTCACGAGGCCTCCGACCGCTCCCCTTCCTGGCGCACCTTCCCCGGTGCCAGGCAGGGGAGCGGGCGGGGACCTGGCGGCAGGGACGTCGCCACAGCTCCACCTGCCCTGGGACCGCGAGCCCGGAGTAGGGCGCCACGCCCACCACCCAGAGTCAGCAGCACGAGCAGCGAGGTCGAGATGCAGGTCACTGCGCGCCGCACGACCACCGGCACCGCCGTGGGCGGTTCCGGCGCCGAGCCTTCCTGGGCTCGCGAAGTGGGCCAGAACCTGATGCTGCTCATGCTCTCCGTCACTGCCACCGCGGGTGTCACCGTTCTCGCGCACCTGACCCTGAACCTCGTCGGCTAGATGAGCAACGACGCGGCCCACGTCCCGGTGCTCCTCGAGCGTTGCGTCGCCCTGCTCGCACCCGCCCTGACCGGTCCGGATGCTGTCGTCGTCGACTGCACCCTGGGCATGGGTGGCCACGCCGAGGCCCTGCTGCGCGCGACCGATGCCCGGCTCATTGGCCTGGATCGCGATCCCGAGGCGCTGCGCCGTAGCGGCGCCCGGCTGGCCCCGTACGCCGACCGGCTCACGCTGGTGCATGCCGTCTACGACGAGCTCCCGGAGGTGCTCGCGTCCCTCGGTCTCGAGCGCGTGCACGGGGTGCTTTTTGACCTCGGCGTGAGCTCGCTACAACTCGACGAGGCCGCCCGCGGTTTTGCGTACGCGCAGGACGCTCCCTTGGACATGCGGATGGACCCGACCACAGGTCGAACGGCCGCCGAGATCGTCAACACCTACGACGGCAAGGAACTGGCGCGGGTGCTACGGGTCTATGGCGAGGAGCGCTTCGCCGGCCGCATCGCCGACGCCATCGTGCGGGAGCGGACCGGCGAGCCCTTCTCCGGTACGGCCCGACTGGCCGAACTCGTGCGGACCGCGATCCCGGCGGCCACCCGTCGGACGGGGGGGCATCCCGCCAAGCGCACCTTCCAGGCCCTGCGGATCGAGGTCAACGACGAGCTCGGCGTGCTGCGCCGCGCTGTCCCGGCCGCGCTGGACGCGCTCGCGATCGGAGGCCGGATCGTGCTGATGAGCTACCAGTCGCTCGAGGACAAGATCGTCAAGACCGCACTCGTCGCGCGTTCGACCAGCGACGTGCCCCTCGACCTGCCGTTCGTCCCCGAGGGCAGCGGGCCGCAGTTGCAGCTGCTGGTTCGCGGCGCGGTCAAGGCCGACGAAACTGAGATCGCCGCCAATCCGCGCGCCGCGTCGGTCCGGTTGCGGGCCGCCGAGCGACTGCGGGAGGCGGCGTGAACGCCCTGTCCGTCAGCTGGTCGCTCCCCTCGCCGGTCAAGGCGCCGCGCGAGCGCTACCTGCGGCTCGTCGCGCACCGCCGCTCGCAGGCCGCACGTACGCCATTCATCGCGGTGGTCGTGCTGCTGCTCCTCGGCGGCCTGCTCGGCTTGCTGGTCCTCAACACGGTTCTCGCGCAGGATGCCTTCCGGCTGCACGCGCTGCAGGTCGAGGGCCGGGTGCTCGCCGACCGGGAGCAGGCACTGCAGCGCCAGGTGTCGGACCTGCAGTCGCCGCACGCGCTGGCGGCCCGGGCGACCTCGCTGGGCATGGTGCCCGGGGGTTCGCCGGCCTTCCTGCGGCTGTCCGATGGGAAGGTGCTCGGCCAGTCCGAGCCGACCGTTGCCACGCCGCCCATCGCGCCCGCCGTCGCTCCGGCTGCCGCCACACGCGCCGCCAAGCCCAAGCCCAAGGCCAAGCCCAAGTCGGCCGCCCCGGCCGACGGCGGCTGGGCGATCGTGCGTCCTGGCAAGGGATCCCCGCCGTGACGACCCGGGTCACCACCCGCACGCCAACTGACACCCGGCGCGTCCCCCAGCCCCGGGTGTCAGCGGCACGGCGGCCAGCGTCGGGTCCCGCGGCGGCACAGCGGCGCCTACCCGTACGTCGCAGTCGTCCGCTCGGCCGACCGGGCACTCGGCTGCGCGGGGGATTCGCGCTGATCATGGTGGTCCTAGCGCTGCTCGCCGGGCGACTCGTGTGGCTCCAGGGCATCGGTGCGACGGCCTACGCCCAGGACGCCAGCACCCAGCGGATGCGGACCAACGCGGTCATCGCGCCGCGCGGTGAGATCACTGACCGACACGGCGAGGCCCTCGCCCTGTCGGTGGATGCCCGCGCGGTCTACGGCGAGCCCCGGATCATCGCTCGTGCCGACTGCAAGTCGGAGGCGGTGAAGCCGTGCAACGCCACCACGATCGCCGCCGCACTCGCGCCGCTCCTCGGTCTGCCCGTCACCGAACTGCAGCAGAAGTTGTCGCGTACGAACGCGTTCGTCTACCTCGCCCGCGGCCTAGACCCCGAGGTCGGGACGAAGGTCCGCGCTCTCGGCCTGGTGGGGATCGGGGTGTTGCAGGAGCCCAAGCGCACACATCCTGGTGGGGACCTCGCCGTCAGCGTCACCGGCTTCACCGATCGCGAGGGGCGCGGCTTGGCCGGCGTCGAGTCCTCGATGCAGTCGGTGCTGGCTGGTACGGACGGCAAGACGCGAGCCGAGGTCGACTCCGCCGGGCGGGTGATTCCGACCGGTGAGACGACCAGCGTGGCCCCGGTGCCAGGACGCAACGTTCAGTTGACGATCGACCGTGACCTGCAGTGGTACGCCCAGCAGGTCCTGGCGGCCAAGGTCGCCGAGACCGATGCCGTCAACGGCGCTGCGGTCGTCATGGACATCCGGACCGGCGAGGTGCTCGCTCTCGCTACGGCGCCGTCGTTCAACCCAGACGGCCGATCCTCGACGGTCTCGGCGCAGGCGCTCAAAAACGTCGCCATCGCCGACGTCTACGAGCCAGGTTCGGTCAACAAGGTCATCACCGCCGCTGCGGCGCTCGAGGCAGGTGTGGTCACCCCTGCCACCGAGGTGGTCGTCCCGCCGACCTACCAGGTCGGCAACCACACGGTGCACGACGCCGAGGTCCACGGCGTCGAGTATCTGACCTTCGCCGGCGTGCTCGCCAAGTCCTCCAACATCGGCACCGTCATGGTGGCCCAGAAGGTGGGCGCCCAGAAGTTGTACGACGCGATGCGCCGGTTCGGTTATGGCGAGAAGACGGGACTGGGCTTGCCGGGGGAGAGCCGCGGGCTCCTGCCCAAGCCGGCCGATTGGTCGGGTACGTCGATCGCGACGATCCCTATCGGCCAGGGCGTGTCCACCAACGTCATGCAGATCGCGTCGGTCTACGCGACCGTCGCTAACGGCGGCGTGCGCGTGACCCCGACCGTCGTGCGATCGATCGCCGACGACCAGGGCGTGCCGGTCACGGTCAAGCCAGTAGCGCCGCGCCGAGTGATCTCGGCCCCGGTCGCAGCCCAATTGCGAACCATGCTCGAAGCCGTCGTGAGCGAAGAGGGCACTGCCCCGCTCGCGGCGGTGCCCGGCTATCGGATCGCTGGCAAGACCGGCACCGCGCAGCGGGTCGTCAATGGGCGCTACGCGGCCGGCAACTACACCTCGTCGTTTATCGGCTTCGCACCTGCTGACGCACCTCGACTGGTGACCGCCATCGTGTTGCAAGGCACCGGAAAGCGCGGCTACTACGGCGGATCGACCGCAGGTCCAGTGTTCAAGGACATCATGTCGTTCGCGCTCCGCAGCCTGCAGATTCCGCCGTCTGGCACCGTCGCGCCGCTGGCCCGCCTGACCAGCCGATAATCAGGCAGGTGACTGCAAGCTCAGCAGGCGACGCGCTCCGGCCGGTCTCGCCGACGGCCCGGCCGCTCGCAGATGTCATGGCGGCCGTTCCTGGGTTGCGCTTGGTGGGCTCGGCTGAAGGCGTAACGGTGACGGGCTGCACGCACGACTCCCGGGCTGTCCGCCCAGGTGACGTCTATGCGGCTCTGCCGGGTGCGCATGCTCACGGCGCGGACTTCGCCGCTGCCGCTCTCGAGGCTGGCGCCGTCGCCGTGCTCACTGACGCCGCTGGCGCCGAGCATTTCCCGGACATGCCCGTTCTGGTCGCCGACCCGCCCCGCACCGTCCTCGGCGACGTCGCGGCGTGGGTCCACGGCCATCCGGCACGCGACCTGTTGGTGCTCGGGGTCACCGGCACCAATGGCAAGACCACCACGGCGTTCTTGATGGAGGCTGGGCTCCGCGCTGCTGGCCACCGCACAGCGCTGCTCGGGACGCTCACCCGCATTGAGGAAGAACTGGTCAGCAAGAGTTGGATCACCAACCCTGAAGCGACGGACCTGCATGCGTTTTTGGCGGTCGTCAAGGAACGTGGCGTGACGGCGGTCGCGATGGAGGTCAGCAGCCATGCGCTGAGTCTGGGTCGCGTCGACGGGCTGGTCCTCGACGTCGCAGCATTCACCAATCTCAGCCAGGACCACCTCGACTTCCACGCGTCGATGGAGGAATACGAGGCCGCCAAGGCGCAGCTGTTTACCCCGGCCCGGGCGCGACGCGCCGTCCTCAACTGTGAGGACCCGGCAGGGCGTCGCATCGTGCACGCGACCACCCTGCCGTTCACGACGTACGGCGAGGATGGTGACTGGCAGGCCAAGGCCGTCGACCTGCGCAGTGACGGCAGCAGTTTCCGATTGACCGGGCCAGGCGGCGAGTACCGCGCGGCCGTACGCCTGCCGGGATCCTTCAACGTCGACAATGCCGTGTGCGCGGTGGCGACCCTCGTCGCCGCTGGCGTTCCGGTCGAGGCCGCCGTGGACGGAGTCGCGGCTGCGCCGGGCGTCCCCGGCCGGATGGAACGCGTCGACGCCGGCCAGCCCTTCCTCGCTCTGGTCGACTACGCGCATACGCCAGATGCGGTGCGGACGTTGCTCGCCGCTGTACGTCCCGTCGTCACCGGCCGGGTGATCGTGATCCTGGGCTGCGGTGGGGACCGGGACCGGGGCAAACGACCGCTCATGGCGAAGGCCGCCGCGGATGGCGCGGACGTCGTGGTGCTCACCAGCGACAACCCCCGAAGCGAGGACCCGCTGGCGATCCTGGCTGAGATGGCGCCCGGTGCGCCGGACGCGACGGTCCTGCCGGACCGACGAGCGGCCATCGTGCACGCGGTCCGCCAGGCCGGCCCGGGGGATGCTGTTGTGGTGGCAGGCAAGGGACACGAGACCGGGCAGGAGATCGCCGGGGTCGTCACCCCGTTCGACGACTGCTTGGTGTTGAGAGACGCGGTGCGAGCGTGCTTGAACTAGCGGTCAGCGAGGTCGCTGGACTTGTGGGAGCGGCGACCTGGCCTGAGGGGACCGTCACGGGCGAGGTGCGCATCGACAGCCGAGCCGTCGAGCCGGGCGACCTGTTTTTCGCGCTGCCCGGCGAGCGGGTCGACGGCCACGAGTTCGCGGCCACAGCGGTGGAGCGGGGTGCGGTCGCCGTCATTGTCGAGCGACCCACCACCGCCCGCGACCTGGTGGTGCCGGAGAGCCAGCGTGCGCTGCAGGATCTGGCCCGCGGGGTCTTCGGCAGGCAACAGCCGCTCACGTTTGGCATCACCGGTAGCAGCGGCAAAACCTCCACGAAGGACTTGC
This sequence comes from Mycobacteriales bacterium, assembly GCA_046596735.1. Lineage (GTDB taxonomy): Bacteria > Actinomycetota > Actinomycetes > Mycobacteriales > SCTD01 > RYN-124. The sequence goes on from JBKJLP010000415.1 coordinate 10,347, forward strand.
TGGCGCACGTGCTGTCGGGCTTCGGCGACACCCTCGCACCCGCCGGCAACTTCAACAACGAAATCGGCCTGCCGCTGACCGCGACGCAACGGACCGCCGCCACGCGCTACGCGGTGCTGGAGTACGGCGCCCGCGGGCTCGGTCACCTCGCCTTCTTGTGCAGCATCGCGCGACCTGACATCTCTATCGTGCTCAACGTCGGTAGCGCTCACCTCGGTGAGTTCGGCAGTGTCGACGCGATTGCGGTCGCCAAGGGGGAGCTGGTCGAGGCCGCACGGACCAGGGCCGTACTCAACGCCGACGATCCGCGCGTCGCCGCGATGCGCAGCCGGACCGACGTCCCCGTGGTGACCTACGGACGGTCCAAGGATGCCGAGGTCCGGGCGACGGACGTACGACTGGGTGACGACGGCCGTGCGTCCTTCCGGGTCGACGGTGAACCGGTGGAGCTGCAGCTCGTGGGCGAGCACCACGTGAGCAACGCCCTCGCCGTCCTCGCGGCGGTTCGGGGCGAGGTGACCGATGACCTGCCCCGGCTCGCGGCCGCGCTGGGGGAGGCGCGACCGGCAAGCCGGTGGCGGATGGAAGTGACGGAGCGGCC